>JAPLAJ010000060.1 GCA_026393335.1 Rhodoluna sp.
AACATCACCTTGGCATTACGTCACGTTCAGGGTCTTGATGCTGAAGAAGCAAAGACTAAGGCTCTAGCTCTACTTGATCGAATCGGACTTCTAGAGAAGGCTAATGAGTACCCAGATAAGTTATCCGGTGGTCAACAGCAAAGAACAGCCATCATGAGAGCTGTTGCGCTAAACCCAACCCTGCTGCTTCTTGATGAAGTAACCAGTGCACTAGACCCTGAACTCGTCAGTGAAGTTCTAGAACTGATTAGAGATCTAAAGGCATCAGGCACATCTATCTTGATGGCAACCCATGAGCTTTCCTTCGCTAGGGATGTTGCTGACTGGGTAGTTTTCCTAGATGGAGGAGTAATCATCGAGGAAGGTCCAGCTAAGGACTTCTTTGAGAACCCTAAAATGCCTAGAACCATAGAGTTTCTCCAGAGACTTAGAAGAAGAGCAGGCGAGAGATGAAGGCTTAGGTAGGCTTTATTTAGAAGGCAACGATGCCTTCTAAATAAGAATATTTAGGTTGTGAATTAAATGCGTATTTTGCTCGTAGGCGCTGGAGGCGTCGGAGATGCAGTGGCCAAGATTGCTGCCACAAGAGATTTTTACGAACACATGGTAGTCAGTGACTACGACCAATCAAGAGCCGATAAGACTATTGAGTGGATCAGAAACAAGTACGGCGAAGATGTCGCCTCAAGATTCAGCTCCTCAAAGATTGATGCCTCAAACGCAGCATCAATGGCTGCTCTAATTACTGAACTGGGTATCACTCACGTTCTAAACGCAGTTGAACCTAAGTTCGTTCAAACTATTTTCTCTGCCTGCTACACAGCAGGTGCACACTATCTAGACATGGCTCTAAGCCTTAGTGAAAAGAACGAAGCAGATCCTTTTCACAAAACAGGCATCAAGCTAGGTGACTCACAGTATGCATTGCACGAGCAGTGGGCAAGAGCAGGAAAGCTTGCTCTAGTTGGTATTGGTGTTGAGCCAGGACTGAGTAACATCTTTGCAAGATATGCAGCTGATCACCTATTCAGTGAGATTGATGAAGTGTCTGTCAAAGACGGCGGAAACCTAAGTGTCACTGATGAGAATGGCCAAGAAATCTTTGCGCCATCATTCTCTATCTGGACAACCATCGAAGAATGTCTTAACCCTCCAACACTTTATGAAAAGAAAAAGGGTTGGTTCACAACCGAGCCTTTCAGCGAACCAGAGATCTTCGAGTTCCCTGAAGGCATTGGTGCTGTTGAGTGTGTGAACGTTGAGCACGAAGAAGTAACCATGATTCCAAGAACCATGGATGTTGGCAGAGTCACATTCAAGTTCGGACTAGGTTCAGACTTCATTGGAGTTCTAAAGACTCTACACATGCTAGGTCTTGATGCAACTAAGCCTGTTCGTGTTCGTTCAGCCCAAGGTCCAGTAGAAGTTGCACCTAGAGATGTAGTTGTTTCAGTTCTTCCAGATCCTGCAACCATTGGTCCTCGTATGACAGGTAAGACCTGTGCTGGTGTATTAGTTACTGGTAAAGGTAAGGATGGAATGCCAAGAGCAACCTATCTATATCACGTAGCCGACAACGCAGTAACAATGGCAGCCATTGAAGCTCAAGCAGTTGTTGCTCAAACAGCATTCAACCCAGTGATTGCTCTAGAGCTTATTGCAACCGGCATCTGGGAAGGTGTTGGAGTTATGGGTCCTGAAGAGTTTGATGCTAAACCTTTCCTAGATCTTATGAACTCTTCAACTGGTTACCAGGAGAAGTGGGTTTCACAAGAGCGTCTACCAGCTAGTCCACTGAGACACCCATAGTCGATTAAAGATATGTCAGCCACCAAAGCCAATCATTTCGATGTCATCATCGTGGGCTCTGGCTTTGGTGGTTCTATCTCAGCTCTTCGCCTTACTGAAAAGGGCTATAAGGTTCTTGTAATTGAAGCAGGGGCTAGGTTCAAAGACACGGACTTTGCTAAGACTTCATTCAATCTAAAGAAGTTCTTGTTCTTTCCAAGACTTGGTCTACGGGGTATCCAAAGAATTGATCTACTAAAGAATGTAATGGTCATGTCAGGAGCTGGTGTTGGCGGTGGTTCTCTGGTTTATGCAAACACTTTATATAGACCTCCAACCACATTCTTCAAGACTGGTTCTTGGGCAAAGATGTGTGATTGGGAGAGCGAACTAGCTCCTTACTACTCTCAAGCTGAGCGCATGCTTGGTGTTGAGGTAAACACTTATATGAGCCCTGCAGACATTGAATTGAAGAAAGCTGCTGACAAGTTAGGTTATGGCGATACCTTCCAGATGGCTCCTCTTGGTATTCACTTCGGTGAGCCAGGTAAAGAGGTAGCTGATCCTTACTTTGGTGGAGTAGGTCCAGCTAGAACTGGTTGCATTAATTGTGGTGAGTGCATGACTGGTTGCCGTCATGGAGCTAAGAACACTCTTGTGAAGAACTACCTTTATCTAGCAGAGCAAGCAGGTGCACAGGTAATTGCTAATACAACTGTTACCGACATCATTGATTCAGAAAATGTATATGAAATCCAAACCAGGCATTCTTCATCAACTGGTTGGGTCAAGAAAACCTCTTACACATCAGATCAGGTAATCATTGCTGCTGGTGCTTTGGGTAGTGCCAAGTTATTACACAAAGTAAGAGCTAAAGGACATCTTCAAGGAATTAGTTCAACACTCGGCTCTTTGAGTAGAACAAATAGTGAATCTTTACTGGGTGTTGTGGCTAAGAAGAATGACATTGATTTCTCTTTAGGCTCTTCCATTACTTCAAGTGTCTTTCCTAATGAACACACACATGTTGAGCCAGTTCGTTATGGAAGAGGCTCTGGCTTTATGGGCATCATGGAGAGCATTATGGCTTCAGGACCCAAAGGTCAAAAGCCTACTTTCTTTAGATTGATAGTTGCCAGCATCAAGAAGTTTGGATCACTACCGAGCATGTATAACCTTCGCACTTGGCCTGAGCGAACTTTGATTCTTCTTGTTATGCAATCAAGAGATAATTCTCTAACCACTTTTAGTAAGCGCGGACTGCTCGGTAGAAAGCTAACTTCTCGTCAGGGCTATGGAGAAGTGAACCCAGCATGGGTTCCAGAAGGGCACAAACTAGCTCGTGAACTAGCCGAGCAATTCAATGGAACAGCTGGCGCTGTTGTTACGGAACCATTTGGCATTCCAATGACTGCTCACTTCTTAGGTGGATCAGTTATCGCACCTAATGCTAATGAAGGTGTATTAGATGGCTACCTGCGAGCATTTGGTCAACCAGGTTTACACATTCTTGATGGTTCAGCTTTATCTGCTAACCCTGGTGTGAATCCTTCATTGAGCATTGCAGCTCAAGCTGAATGGGCTTGTGCTTTTTGGCCTAATAAGGGCGATAAAGATTCACGCCCTGAATTAGATACCGAATTCAAATTGATTGCTCCAGTTGCACCAAATCACCCAGTGGTTCCTAAGGGTGCTCTTGGTGAACTAAAACTTGATGTGAGCATCAAGTAATTACATAGCTAGAGATTTACGTCTTCTAAATAAACCTTGAGCAATAGCTCCGCCGATAAGGATTATGAAACCACCAACAGGTTCGTACCAACTTAGTTTCTCTCCAAGTACCAGCACACCAAGTGTTACTGCAACCAATGGTGCGAGAAGTGTGACTGTTGAAGAGACAGCAGATCCAACTTGTTTGAGTAGCGGGTAATACATTGTGTATGCCAGGCCAGCTCCAAATATTCCAAGTACCATAATGGAACTCAGCGACTGCCAAGTGAAAGCACCTGTTGTAAGCGGCTGGGTTAGATAAACCGGAAGCAATAGGACAGCAGCTGCCGCAATCTGACCGAAAGCAGCAACCTCCAAGGCGTGCCCTCTTGGCTCAATATATTTGCGAATGAATGGGCCACCAAAACCATAGAGAGTTGCTGCGAAGATTATTCCAGCCACGGCTAACCAAGAGTCGGTTTCAATTCCTTGCCAGACTCCAATAAGTGTGAGAACTCCCAAGACTCCAACAAAGAGCCCGGCGATTTGGTTTCTAGAAACACTCTCTCCTCGAAAAATAGTGAGCAGAGCAATGATGGTTGCTATCGGGGTTATTGCGTTAGCCATCCCAGAGAAGGCTGAAGAAACATGGTGTCCGCCAAAGGCAAATAGGGCAAATGGAACAGCTGTGTTGAATAGCCCAACTATGAAGCACAGCAGAAAGAATTTAGGATCACGCTTTATTTGAATCTTGCGAATTCGAAGCACAGCATAAAGAGTGAGAGCGCCAAGCACACAGCGCCAGAAAGCTAGACCGATAGGGGAGAGCGAAGCGTTTGCGAATTCAATGAAGAAGAATGAAGAGCCCCAGATTAGCCCTGCCCCAAAGTAGTTGAATAACCAACTGCGTGATTGATTAGGCCTGCCGGCGTCTATGGTTGTGGGCACGATAGATAGCCTAACTGTCTACAAGCCTGAGCCCTTCAATTGGAGTGCCTTATGGGCTAAACTACTAGTGGTGTGCTGGGAAGTCGGGTCGGCAAAGGAAACTACCTTTAACCGATTGGATAACAAATGCTTACTATTGCCGCAGTCACCGTATTCCTAATTGCGTATGTATTCATCGCAACTGAAAAAATCAACCGAGTAGCAGTTGTCTGTGCTGGCGCAGCCGTGATGTTAATCATCGGGGCTACCAATGCAGACGCAGCTTTCTATAGCCACGAAACTGGAATTGACTGGGACGTAATCTTCCTACTTCTTGGCATGATGATCATCGTAGGTGTGATTCACAAGACTGGGCTATTCGAGTTTTTAGCTATCAAAGCTATTCAGCTTGCTAAAGGCAAGCCTCGCCAGGCATTTGTATACCTACTTATACTGGTTGCCTTCTGCTCCGCTTTATTGGATAACGTCACCACAATAATGTTGGCTGTGCCAATGACTCTGATGGTGGCTAAGTACCTAAAGGTGCACCCGGTTCCATTTATATTGGCTGAGGTATTTGTCTCTAACATCGGCGGGGCATCAACGCTAATTGGTGATCCCCCTAACATCATCATTGCCTCAAAAGCGGGTTTAGATTTCAACTCTTTCCTTATTCACATGGCACCAATGGTTTTGGTTGTTTTAGCGGTAATCATTCCAATGCTGGTACTTATGTTCAACAAGGATTTGCGCAACGAAGCTGAGGACCGCAAGGTAGTGATGACTCTAAATGCCAATAGCTTTGTCAAAGATAAGGCACTTTTAGTCAAGAGCCTTGTGGTGCTAACTCTTGTCATCATCGCTTTCGTTCTTCACTCTGTATTGCACATTGAACCATCAGTTATTGCAATGATTGGTGCTGGAAGCCTAGTCATGATAAGCAAGCTCAAGCCAGAGCAGTTTGCAAGAGATGTTGAGTGGGGAACCCTCGTATTCTTTGCAGCGCTATTCATCATGGTTGGAGCATTAGTAAATGTTGGTGCGCTCAAGGTGGTAGCGGACACAATTGCTTCTTTTGTTGGCAATGATGGAGCACTAGCTGCTGGAGCAATAGTTTTGGTCTCCGCATTGGCCTCAGGAATTATTGACAATATTCCATACGTAACCTCAATGACTCCAGTTGTTCAACAATTGAATGATTCAATCGCAAGCATCTCCAACGATGGTTTGTGGTGGGCACTGGCTTTTGGGGCAGACTTCGGTGGCAACATGACCATTGTTGGCGCAAGTGCAAACGTAGTTGCCGTGGGCCTTGCTTATGCCAGTGGTCACAAGATCACATTCTGGCAGTTTGCGAAGTATGGAATTCCGGTGACCGTAGTATCAACTGCAATGGCATTGCCTTACGTATTGATTAGATACTTCAGCTAAAGAAGGTAAGGAAGCATGAACTTTCAGAAGGAACAGATTCTAGATAGAGCCCGAGGGGCTCTTCTTGGCACAGCCGTAGGCGATGCACTTGGTGCTGGCTATGAGTACAAGCCACCGCTAGCTAAAGATGTGCCTGTGGCGTTTACATCTTCTCCAGGTTTAGCACCAGGTGAATATACCGATGACACTGCTCAAACAATTGCTATCGCACTTGCTGCAAGTCGTTCTGACCTCAGTGTGTCTTTAGATGAGGTAGCTAAAGAATTCTTTCGCTGGTATGAGGAAGATGGTGGGGGAATCGGTATTCAAACTCAACGTATCTTCGCGGAAGTAAGAGATCGAACATCAGCGGACTCATTACTTGCAGAGTCACTATTGTTTGTGCACGAGAATGAGCGTGCGGCCGGTAACGGTTCACTTATGAGAACAGCAGTTGTTGCTTTGCCTTTCCTAAGTAGACCAGATGTTCTAGGTGAAGTTGCCAGTGAAGTTAGTGCACTGACTCACGCGGACCTAGATTGCCGTGAGGCCTGCGTTATTTGGTCTAAGGCAATTAGGCATGCAATTTTGTTTGAAAACTTTGATGGCATTCAATTAGCAATCAATGATCTTCCATCATTTAGACAGAGCTATTGGAATGATCTATTTGATGCAACTGAGTCAGTTCAAGATGCTTCGGAGTTCAACAACAACGGATGGGTTATCCACGCCATCCAAGCAGCATTCAAAGTAATCATGTCCACAGCATCAGAAACACCTGAACATTTAGTTCTGGGCATCGAAGCAGCTGTTCGAGTGGGTAATGACACCGATACGGTTGCAGCCATAGCAGGTGCTTTACTTGGAGCTCGCTGGGGATACTCAGCTATTCCTAAGCCTTGGCTTAAAGAAATTCATGGCTGGCCTGGCTACAAATCTAAAGATCTAGTTTCTCTGGCAGATTCCATCACTGAACCGATTTGGCTTTAGGAAACAAAGCTGTGACCATCGGCAAGTTATCAGGGCTCGTGCTGTAAACAGAAGTAGTCTGCTTGTAGAGCAAATTTATAGGAATGTGCATGCCTAAAAATCAAGAGCGTAGAACTGACCCGCTATTCGAATTCATTGTGGTTGGCTCGCTTATTCTTGGAGCAGTTTTTGCGTTCGGTCCAGGCAAATCAGAGGCAATTCCGCTACCAGAGGAGAAACCAACTCCTGTGGTTGTCAAAAAGAGCTACGTTGAACCAACAGGGAAAGTTCAAGTCATTGTGCGGAATTAAAAATGGAACGCCGCCGGCTTCTTTCACGCTGTTGACATAGGCGCTATGCGCAATGAAAAAAGTTTTTCCATTTTCTTCTTTCACGTTGCAAGAAATT
>JAPLAJ010000030.1 GCA_026393335.1 Rhodoluna sp.
AGAGCTTGCAAGAGTTGCAGCTGTTGATGATCTAGTTGTTAGCGACTCTCTAGCTGCATTGCTTATTGCTCAGATCAGCGAGAACCCTGCTCTTGCTCCTGTATTTGAAGATCTATTCGATGCTGAAGGTGCAACTCTAAATGTTAGAGACATCAGTGATTACGCAAAGCTTGGTAAGGCAGTTTCATTTGCTGAACTAGTAGCTACTGCTCGTAATCACGGTGAATCAGCAATTGGATACCGTCTAGCATCAGGCGCTGGTGCCGAAGGTTCAACCGGCGTTGTGCTTAACCCTTCTAAGACCAGCGAGTTTGTTCCTGTTGCAGGTGACTCGCTAGTTGTGATTGGTGACCTTAGCTAATTGAGTCAGCTCACTCAGCTCAGAAAAGATTTGCGAGCTGTTGCAAGCAAAGACTGGGCAATAGGTTCTGCTAAGACGAAAGTCTTTGGCGAAGACTCCTATGGTGCTGGAGATATTTTCTTAGGCGTTACAGTTCCTGATACCAGGCTCATCGCCAAGAAGTATAAAGACCTACCTCAAGAGGAACTAGATACTTTAGCCAACTCCAAGTATCACGAGGAGCGTTTAACTGCTCTGGTGATCTTGAATCACAAATATGCCAAGGCTAAAGATGACGCTAGACGTATTCAACTTTTCGAGTTCTGGTTAGATCTAGTCAAGAACTATAAGGTCAATAATTGGGATCTGATTGACGCTAGTGCTCCATACATGGGAGAGATACTCTCTAGGCACTTGGGTTTTGGGGCACCATTTCTAAGGGCATTATCTAAGTCTGAGAACCTCTGGGAGAGAAGAGCGTCCATTTTGCTAACTTTCCCACTGATTCGAATTGGCAAGTTCGGGCCTACTTTAGCCATGGCTAAGGAAGCACTAACTGATGAACATCACCTTATTCATAAGGCAGCAGGGTGGATGCTTCGCGAAGTGGGTAAGCGAGATCAAGATCTACTGACCGAGTTCCTCGTGAAACATAAAGCCAAGATGCCTAGAACAATGCTTAGGTATGCAATAGAGAAGTATTCCGAGAAAGAACGCAAAGCGTTTCTAGCTACAGACTAAGTTCTACTTCACTTTTGTAGGCTTGGTGGCTTTACTTGCAGTCACGTAGCCTTTAGCAATCTGTTTAACCAGGACACTAATTTTCTTACCAACATGTTTAGGGAGAATCTTGAAGCTACTCTTAGTTGCACCTTTGATTGCCTTGCCATCTAATAGCCAGCTATAACTTATCTTTGCCCCGGTGGCCCATGAAGTTGCAGAAACCTTAAGCGTCTTTCCCTTAGCGAATGTGCCGGTTACTTTTGGTGCTTTTACCACCATGGTGCCAACAGCAATCGGTTTATCAAGAGAGCTCTTTGATTTTGTGGTTCCACCTGTTCCTGTGCCAGTAACAGTTACGCTCACACCCTTTTTGTAGTCATCGGCCGTAGGCACATATGTTTTGAGATTAGCGTTTGCAATTGGTGTGCCATTGCGCTCCCACTGGAAGGTTAGATTGACACCTTCGTCCCAGATTCCTGTGGCAGCAGTGAGTTTAGAACCCACCTTGGCTAAACCAGTGATTTTAGGAACTGGGGTAAGTACCAGGTTAACTTTGAGTACGCCGTCTGTCAGTGTGAAGTTACTTGGAATACCAGTTGGCGTACCGGTGAGGTTTCCTGAGATGATATTGAGAAGCTTTGCTCCAGTGAAGTCGGCATCTTGCACAAATGCGCCTGTGATTGTTGCACCACGCAGATCAGCGTTATTTAATTTTGCGACATTCATTGAGGCGTTGCTTAAGTCCATGTTTCTCAAATCGAATCCACTCAAATCAGCTCCATTGAGATTTGCAGTTGGGCCCAAAAGGTAACTGTTCAAGAACTTGAAAGGAAGCGGAATCTCTAGCGGTGTTCCAACCAGGTCTCTGGCAATTACTTCGCTAAGAGTAGTTTCAGCAAACTTCGTTCCTGTGACATTAGCACCGGTTAGGTTCACTCCCCTGAGATTCATCCCAGTTAGATCCATCCCCGATAGATTTGCCCCGGTTAGATTGCCACTTACAAAATTAACTCCACTTAGGTTCAGAGCTCGAAGGTCTAAGCCTCTCCAGTCACAAGTGCTGAGATTAGCGCTTGGGCCGACAAGGAAACCTTGAAAAAGTGTCCAGTCCTCAGATAGACCAATAGGAGTTCCAGTTATGTTTCCGGATATCACTCCAGTAAGGTCTACACCAGTGAAATCTGTACCTGTGATGTTCGCTTGATAAAAGTTTGCTCCTCTGACTAATGTCGAGGTCAAATCAACTCCAGCGAGATTTGTGTTTGAAAGATTTGCGGCCAGCAAGTTGACTTCAGAGAGGTTTATGTCTGTGAAGTTAATGTTGCTCATGTTAGCACTGCTGAGATTTGCACCAGGTCCGATCAGGAATCCGCTTCGCAGAAC
>JAPLAJ010000012.1 GCA_026393335.1 Rhodoluna sp.
GACGATGACAAGGGTAACCGGTTGTCAACAATTCGTATTACGAATTTTCTAAGGGATAACCGCTAGTTCTTCTCAGCCAACTGTTCAATTACAGTTTGGGCCACTTGCTTCATAGATAGACGTCTGTCCATAGACGCTTTCTGAATCCATCGAAAAGCTTCTGGCTCATTGAGCTTCATCTTCTCGGTTAGTAGACCTTTAGCTCTATCTACTAATTTTCTGGTTTCAAGCTTTTCGGTGATCTCATCTACCTCATTAGCGGCAGTTGTCATTCGCTCGTGCAGAGATAAAGCAATACGCAATGCAGGAATCAGATTGCTTGGATTAAAAGGCTTCACTACATAACTGAATACTCCTGCCGCACTTGCTCGTTCTACTAGATCTGGTGAGCTAAATGCGGTTAGCAAGACTACGGGAAGATTGTGCTCAGCAAGAACCTCAGCTGCCTGCAAACCGTCGGTGCCAGGCATCTTTATGTCCATGAGCACAAGGTCAGGCTTCAGCTCAAGGGCCAGCCGGACTGCTTCTGCACCATCACCAGCTTGACCGACGACATCAAAGCCAGACTCTTTCAAGGTTTCGACGATGTCTAAGCGGATGATCGCCTCGTCTTCAGCGACAACTACTCTAGGCAGGGTCGTTGTTGGAGTATCCATAGTTTTTACAATACTGGGATAAACGCAAATCTCTGGAATGGTTTAGACTTTTCTTCGTTACAAGCCGAAGTGGCGAAATGGCAGACGCGGAGCACTCAAAATGCTTTGCTCGAAAGGGCGTGTGGGTTCGACTCCCACCTTCGGCACCAAAGATAAACCCCCAAATTTCTTGGGGGTTATTTCTTTATCTGGCGTATGCCGGAGCAGCTCCGTTGATGGCATCTCCAACTCGATGCACTCTAAGCGAGTTTGTCGAACCAGGAATGCCAGGTGGAGTTCCAGCTACCACAACAACCTCATCACCGATCTTGGCTAATCCTTTGCCGATCAGAATCTCGTCAACCTGATGCATCATCTCATCAGTGTGCTTTACCTCTTCAACCAAGTGCACATTTGAACCCCAGACCAATGACAGACGTCTACGAGTTTCCTCTGAAGGAGTAAATGCGATAGTCGGAATCTCATGACGCAGTCTTGAAACACGTCTTAGAGAGTCGCCACTTTCTGTGAAGACACAGATGTATTTAGAACCAAGTAGTTCTGCAATCTCAGCAGCTGCTAGAGTAACCGCTCCGCCGTGAGTGTGTTGTTTGGTGCCGAGCGGTGGAATCCTGCCTAAACCGTTTTCTTCTGTGGACTTGATGATGCTAGCCATAGCTGCAACTGTTTCAACTGGGAACTCACCAACGGATGTTTCACCTGAGAGCATCAAGCAGTCAGCGCCATCAAGTACTGCGTTTGCTACGTCGCTAGCTTCTGCTCTAGTTGGTCTAGAGGCGGTGATCATTGATTCAAGCATCTGCGTTGCAACGATTACTGGCTTTGCCCATCTTCTAGATAACTCAACAGCTCTCTTTTGCACCAGTGGTACCTGCCAGAAAGGAAGTTCAACACCTAGATCGCCTCGAGCAACCATCACACCGTCAAATGCATCAATGATTTCCTCTAGTGCTTCGACAGCCTGTGGTTTTTCAATCTTTGCAATAACTGGAAGGAACTTGCCTTCCTCTTTCATGATCTCGTGCACGCGTACGATGTCAGATGCGTTTCTAACAAAAGAGAGCGCAATCATGTCAACACCTAGGCGGATACCCCAGCGTAAGTCTTCTTCATCTTTCTCACTTAGAGCTGGCACGTTTACTGCTACACCTGGTAAGTTGATGCCCTTGTTGTTACTGATAACACCTGGTACTTCAACAACTGTGGTCACTGACTTGTCGTCAACTGCTGTGGCGCGAAGGCCAACCTTGCCATCATCAATGAGCAGAACATCGCCTACCTTGACATCGCCTGGCAGACCTTTGAAGGTTGTTGAGCAGATGTTCACATCACCTTGAATCTCTTCAATGGTGATTGTGAAGGTAGCACCTTTGGTTAGAGTCACAGGTCCATCGGCAAAGCGGCCTAGCCTGATCTTTGGGCCTTGAAGGTCAACAAAGATTCCCACTGGCTTATCTAGGTCGTTAGCAACCTGTCGAACAATTTTGTAGAGACCTTCATGCACGTCATAGCTACCGTGGCTGAGGTTCATTCTTGCGACGTCAACACCTGCTTCAACAATTGCTTTGATTGATTCGTAGGTGGATACTGCTGGCCCTAGGGTCGCAATGATTTTGGCGCGTCTCATATTTTCCTTTTACTAGTGGTGCTTTGACTAGCCTACCCAACGGTTAGGCGTGAATTCCTATGTCGCTAGGTTTTACAGGCGCAGGTAACGAGGTTGAACCCTCTAGATATTCATCAATGGCTGCCGCGGCTGCCCGTCCTTCAGCAATCGCCCATACTATAAGGCTCGCTCCACGACCAGCATCTCCTGCTACGAAAACGCCATCAACATTTGTTGCATACTTTTGATCCCTTGCCAAGTTGGCTTTCTCGTCAGTTTCTAAAGACTGTGAGTCAACAGCAATAGCAGTTTCGGGACCAGTAAAGCCAAGAGCCAGAAGAACTAGATCTGCTTCGATAACAGTCTCAGTGCCTGGCTTTGGAACTCTCCTGCCATCAACAAACTCTGTCTCCGCGATCTCAATACCAGTAACTTGACCTTCTGAACCTAAGAACCGAACTGTGTTAGCAAGGTATTTTCTCTCACCAAACTC
>JAPLAJ010000164.1 GCA_026393335.1 Rhodoluna sp.
ACTCCAGTGACCCTAGGTCAAGAGTTCGGTGGCTATGCAGCCCAGATTAGATATGGCATCGAAAGAGTTGAATCAACTATCTCTCGTGTTGCTGAAGTTCCTCTTGGTGGAACTGCAGTTGGCACAGGCATCAACACTCCTAAAGGTTTCCCGCAAGAAGTCATTCGTTTGCTAGCAGCAGAGACAAAACTGCCTGTTACAGAAGCTAGAAACCACTTTGAAGCACAAGGTGCTAGAGATGCACTGGTAGAAGCATCAGGTGCTCTTAGAACTCTTAGCGTTGGAGTTACCAAGATTGCTAATGACCTTCGTTGGATGGGTTCAGGACCTAACGCTGGTATCGGTGAGCTATCTATTCCAGATCTTCAACCAGGCTCATCTATCATGCCTGGCAAGGTTAACCCTGTTATCCCAGAAGCCGTAATGATGGTTGTTGCCAGAGTAATCGGTAACGATGCAACAGTTGCTTGGGCAGGTGCGACAGGTAACTTCGAACTAAACGTAGCAATCCCAGTAATGGGTAATGCTCTTCTTGAGTCAATTAGATTGCTATCTAACTCTCTAGTTCTTCTAGCTGATAAGACCATTGATGGGCTAGAGGCCAACGTTGAGCGCTCCCGAGCGTTAGCTGAGTCTTCTCCTTCTATTGTTACCCCGCTCAACAAATACATTGGCTACGAGTCAGCAGCCAAGATTGCTAAGCATGCTGTGGCTAAGGGTGTAACAATCCGTGAGGCAACTATTGAACTTGGCTATGTTGATGGTGAGAAGCTAACCATGGAACAGCTAGATAAAGCACTAGATGTTCTATCTATGACTAAGCCGAGTGAGTAATCACCCAATAGCTTGTAGTTCCTATAAAGCTCAGTAACAGGTAAGGCCCTAAGGGGATACTTGTACCCAGGCTTACTCTTCCTTTGAAGATCAAAAGAATAATCACTGCAAAGGCCAACACAAAAGCTAAGCCAATAGCCAGTATCGGTAAATAGAGATTGAAGTAACCAAGAATTAGAGCAAGTGCTCCAGCTAACTTCACATCACCCATTCCTAAGACATCGAAGTGATTAGCAACAATTCCTATTACTAAAACCAAAAGAGCGCAAAGAACACCAAAGAGAAACCGTGCCCAGTCCATCGAGATTATGGTGGCAACAAGCTGCGATATAAGAGCTATCGGATAGGTGGGCAAGACTAACCTATTTGGAAGACGATGTTCTCTTAGATCTATAACAGCTAGGGGCCATGCCACCGCTAGCAAATACAGAGCGGGTATTAGAGCTAGTAATTCAGGAGGACTGGGCACCAACCCAAGTTAGTCAAGAAAGAGAATTCCTTCTTGAGTTTTACACAGGCTAGTTATCTAGAAGGCTGGTAACCATATCTGCAATAGGTGAGCGCTCTGATCTAGTTAGAGTCAGGTGAGCAAACAGCGATTGACCCTTTAGAGCTTCAATTACAGATGCAACGCCATCGTGTCTACCAACTCGAAGATTATCTCGCTGAGCAACATCGTGAGTCATGATCACTCTTGAGTTCTGTCCAATACGGCTTAGAACTGTTAGTAGAACGTTTCTCTCAAGTGATTGAGCTTCATCAACGATTACGAAAGTATCGTGCAGTGATCGACCTCTGATGTGTGTCAGTGGTAGAACTTCTAGAAGTCCTCTATCAATTACATGCTCAATGACTTCTTTACTAACTAGAGGTCCTAGAGTGTCAAAGACTGCTTGAGCCCAAGGGTTCATCTTCTCGGCTTCTGTGCCAGGTAGGAAACCTAGCTCTTGTCCACCAACTGCATATAAAGGTCTAAAGACCATAATCTTCTTGTGTGCTCTGCGTTCTAGAACTGCTTCTAGACCAGCACATAAAGCTAGTGCTGATTTACCAGTACCTGCTCTACCACCTAGAGACACAATGCCTACTTCTGGATCAAGTAATACATCGATTGCTAGTCTTTGCTCTGCTGAACGACCATGAACTCCAAAGAGTTCTCTATCTCCTCTAACAAGCTTGATTCTCTTGTCCTGAGTCACACGTCCTAGAGCACTGCCTCTTTCACTTGTGATTACTAGACCACAGTTAGTAGGAAGGTCTTTGACCTGAGGATGGTCGTAGATCTCACCATCATAGAAATCACTCATCTGGTCAGCACTTAGAGCAATCTCAGCAATACCGGTATAGCCAGAGTCAACAGCCATCTCAGCTTTGTATTCATCAGCTAATAGACCCAGAGCAGAGGCCTTGACACGAAGTGGAAGGTCTTTAGACACAACAGTGACATCAAAGCCTTCATTAGCTAGGTTTGCAGCTACCGCCAGAATTCTTGAATCGTTATCGCCTAGTTGGAAACCAACTGGAAGAACATCTGGGTTGATGTGGTTTAGTTCAACCCTTAGTGTTCCACCATCTCCAACAGGAACTGGGAAATCTAATCTCTCGTGTTTGATTCGAAGATCATCTAGGTTTCTAAGGGCTTGTCTAGCGAAGTAACCGATCTCTGGATCGTGACGCTTTTTCTCAAGCTCATTGATAACGATGATTGGAATTACAAGCTCATGCTCCTTGAAACGGAACATGGCTCTTGGGTCAGCTAGGAATACTGAGGTATCAATGATGAAGGTCTTGATTGCCGTATCCGGCTTGACTGGTTTGGCCTTAGCAGTGGTCTTTGTGGTCTTGGTCGTAGTACTGCTGTTAGCGGCCATTTATGCTCCAATTCACTTATTGGAATCATGTTAGAACTTGATTAGCAAATTCTTATTTCAACACGCCTAGTGTTTTTGGTCTGTAACTAGAAATTAACCTAAGCCCCGAAACGTCTATTTCGCTTCGCAAAAGCTCTTAGAGCACGAAGGAAATCTACCCTTCTAAAATCAGGCCAGAGGGCTTCCTCGAAATAGAGTTCACTGTTGCTACTTTGCCAAAGTAAGAAACCACTTAGTCTTTGTTCACCTGAAGTTCTAATAATCAGATCAGGGTCTGGTTGTCCACCGGTATATAGGTGCTCAGTGATAAGTTCAGGAGATAGTAGTTCAGCTAAATCTTCTATGCTGCTGCCAGCTTCTGAGTGCTTACGAAGAATCTGTTTCATGGCTTCAGCAATCTCATTGCGACCACCATAAGCAACAGCCAGGTTCACATCTAATCCCTTGAGATCTGCTGTTGCTTTTTCAGCAATCTCTATTCTTTCTCGAAGGTCTACAGGAAGAGAATCTCTATCCCCCACTAGTCTTACTCGCCACTTCTTGGCTTCAGCTAGTTCAGTTGCAACATCGCCAATGATGGCTAGAAGATCATCTAGTTCATCTGTTGATCGCTTAGTTAGATTCTCAATCGAGAGCATATACAAAGTAACAACTGGAATCTCTAACTCATCGCACCAGCCAAGGAACTCATGTATCTTCTTACCCCCAGCTGTGTGACCAATCTTTGCTTTAGCCCCAAAATTTCTCTCGGCCCAACGTCTATTGCCATCAAGCATCACCGCTACGTGCTTAGGTAGGTCAACTGAGGTTAGGTCCCCCAGGATTCCCCGCTCATAGAGCCGATAGATCAACTTACGCATACCTTTAAGGTTACCTGCCGAAAGCAGCCGAGAAGGCCTTAGGCGTAAGGTTAAGTAATGACCAACCAGCAGCCAGATCCCCTGTATCTTCCAGTAACAGAAACCGTTCCCGATACAGCCCTAGACCCTAAACCTAGCTGGCGAGGTTGGATTCACACCGGTGTATTACCAATAGTTATTGCCGGTGGCATTGTTCTTTTAGTGCTTGCCGATGGAGTCATTCCTAAGGTTGCAGCAGCTATCTTCTTTGCTTGTTCTTTCTTGCTCTTTGGTAACTCTGCTTTGTATCACCGTTTCAACTGGAAGCCAAAGATGAGAGTTGCGCTAAAGAGAATTGACCATGCCAACATCTTCTTACTTATTGCCGGTAGCTACACACCTATGGCAATGCTCGCTTTAGAGCGAGATAAAGGAGTAGTTCTCCTTCTAAGTGTTTGGATAGGAGCACTGGTTGGAGTGTTCTTCAGAGTGTTCTGGATCAATGCACCTAGATGGCTTTATGTTCCACTTTATGTAGGTCTAGGTTGGGCAGCGATGTTCTATATCGTTGACTTTCTAAACTTCAACGTAATAGCTATGGTTCTAATTCTTGCTGGTGGTCTTTGTTACACAGCAGGTGCTGTGTTCTATGGTCTAAAAAGACCTAACCCATTCCCAGGTCACTTTGGATTTCATGAAATATTTCATTCACTAACAGTGATTGCTTTTATGTGTCACTGGGTAGCAGTGTTACTAGTGAGCCTTAACCCACTAGTTGGATCACTGGGAAACTAGCTCTGCTGCTTACGCTGTTTTGCTAGTTCCTCTGCTTCTTCAATAGCAGCCTGCTCTTCAGAGATCTCTTGTTGAATCTCATCGCGGTAACGAACCTTACGGATTCTTCTAACCATGTCGAATATTAGAAAGCCAACAATGATTGCCATGGCAAAGGTAAATATCCAACCGACAGTTCCAGGGCTAACAGCAATCTGTTCAGCTTCACCTTCGGCTCTAAGTATCAAAGTATTGAAGTTCATGAGTTAACCTTAACCTGTGCAGCAGTTACCAGAGCAAATAGCCCAGCGTTATGGCAAGAGCCCTCAGCAGGAGGGCAAAAGACGCCTTGCCATAATCATCACAGCGAGCCTATTTGCCCTTCTATTTATCATCTGGGCCAGCTGGGCGGCCCTAACTGCCAAGAACGATCCAACCTTCAAAACCACCTCATTTGAGGTCCTTGATACAACCAACACCAGTGTCAGCTTTGTGGTCACAAAGCCTGCCAATACCACCGCTATTTGCGCCATTCAGGCCCTCAAAGAAGATTATGGGGTTGTTGCTTATAAAGAAGTCATAATCCCAGCATCAGGCTCTGAAGACGGCTCAATCACTGATGTTCCCGTCAAAACAAAGCTTAGAACTACTGAGCTAGCGGTCACAGGTCTAGTGGACCGCTGCTGGTTTGAATAGACTTAGATAAATACCTGCTCGGTCCCTGGACCGAGCTCTTTTCTTACTTTGGAGTAACTATGAATTCAAGCCCAACTTGGCTAACTCAAGAGGTCTATGACCGTTTACAGGCTGAGCTAGATAACCTCATCAACGTTGAGCGTGCTGCCATTTCAAAGAAGATCCAGGATGCCCGTGAAGAAGGTGACCTCAAGGAAAACGGTGGTTACCACGCAGCTAAAGACCAGCAGGGCATCATTGAAGCCCGTATCTCTAGACTTACCCAAATCCTTGCTAACGCTGTTGTTGGTGAATCACAAGAAGCCAGTGACACAGTAGCCCAAGGCATGGTTATCACCATTGAACTAAATCAAAAGAAGATGGAGTTCTTACTAGGTTCAGCTGAAATGGCAGAGAACACAGACATGAGTGTCTACTCACCAGATAGCCCAATGGGAATAGCAATCATGGGAGCCAAGATCGGTGAATCAGTTTCATACACAGCACCTAATGGCAAGACTTTGACTGTGAAGATAGTTTCAGTCAAACACTTCGAAGGTTAGCTCAGGTGGTGCCGGGAAGTACATCGACAATGGACACCTCCCGACTAGCAATCAAAAAACTATTTTTTAGACTTCAAGCCGAAAAAAAATGCAATCGGCCAACTTATTGTAGACAGACACAATAGTGCCCAAGTGGACGAGCGAACTATTTCTGAATCTTCATACGAAATCTGAAAGATAGATACAAATACGACAAACACGGAAAGAACCATTTCTTGTTTCTGCGTCCTAGTGAAAAGCGAAGAACGTGAATCGAGTGACTTCGGCACTCTTTTCTGTAGACCAATGGAATGCCAGGTCTTAATTCCAAGACCAAGTGCAAAGGTTAGCCCTATTAGAGTAAGGGGGATGCTAGAAAGAAAACTTGCCATTTATTCACACTCTCCTGCTAATAGCCTATACGTATGCAGCCCAATGATGTTGTCACCGAACTGTACTTGATTGGATCCCTCGGGGCAAGGATAGAAATCAAGTTGGCTTTAGTTCGGTCAGAAGCCAAAGACGTCAAGTATGCTTCGACGAATCTTGTCACAAACTTTCGCTCTTTAGCTGTCAGAGACTTGATGCCCGGCGCTTTGCTAAATTTGGATATTGCCAAGCTGATTGGCTGGCCTAGAAATTTGTCCAGAGTTTTAGAAGAAATGTAGGCCGAAACCCCTCCTTCTCCTGCGGATTTGAAAGCCAAGCCCCAATTTTTGCCATCCTTTTCGAATGCATCGTTGAAATTTTGTAACGCGCCTCCGCTCACTCCAACGGCAGTTCCTTGCCAACAAATCGCTCCCCTGCTTCGTAGACACATCACAACAGCTCCAATGATTGACATAAAGGAAATCCATGCGTTTGTTTCTTCGGTTAGCCCGCTGAAGTCGTTTCCGTTAATTGGGTCATTCGGGTATGTGTATGGGTTTTCGTTTCCGCCTTTGATTGGGTCTTTTGAGGTGAATTGGTTGGTTTCAGGGTTATAGACTCTGGCTCCCATGAGGATGAGTCCTGTGGTGTTGGTGGCTCTTTCTTGTTGGCTATAGGAGCTGTAGTTGATGAGGTTGGTGTTGGTTTGACTGGTTTGTGGGTTACCAAACGAGTCATAAACACTCCAACCAGCAACAGAACTTGTGTCTAGATCCAGGGTTGTGACTGTGTGTCCACGGATGTCTGTCAACTGCATTGCTGAGGATCTAAGAGTGCCTTTGAAAGAAGTAGTAACAGCAAGTCCTGCACCTAGAGAGCCTGTATAGATTTCTGTGGTGAGGATAGCTCCAGACTGTTGAGTGGTCCATTCAGGGTTGTCTGAAGAGTCACTGTAATGTCTGACAGTTGTTAGGTTGCCTACTATTTCATTAACTCTTCTACCCAAAGCATCATAAGTAAAGGAGGTTGTTGAACCTGACTGGGTGATACCGGTTACTTGATCAACCAAGTTATAAGCGAGGTTGATGCCAGCATTGTTTGCTGGAGCATCAACAGCAGGAATAAATGTGTTTCTACCTAAGGCATCATAAACATAGCCACTGGTTGTTAACTGTGATTCAGAGTTGAAAGTGTTTGTTTTAGTTGTGGTAGCACCACAAACACCAACACTGCTGCTAGTTCTATCCCCTCGAGAGTTATAGCTGTAACTCTCAGAGAAACAGGAAGCACCATTAGAGGACACAGTTGCAAGCCTTGAAGAAGAGTCATAACCATAAACAGTGACTTTCGGTGCCGCACTACTAGAGCTATCCGGTGCTAGTTCTCTAATTACCCGGCCGTAGCCGTCGTATTCTCGACTCCAAGACAACACAGTAGATGCTACCGAGCCGTAACTCATTGAAGAGATCTGGCCAGCATCATTAAATGTGTTGGTCTGGGTAACACCATTAGGTCCAGACTGGCTGGTTAGCCTGCCGTATTCGTCATAAACACCTGAATACAGGTAACTAAAAGGTGTTCCAGCAGAACTCGAACCAGTAATAGTCATGGCTGTGACTAGAGCTCTAGGTTCTGTTGTGTTGCCGTAAGTGTAAGACGCCGTAGTTCTAGGAGAAACAACAGTTGAGACTGCTCCGGCAGCTAACTGACCTGAAGGAACATAACTAGTTGAGGTAACCTCGCCTAGGCTGTTTGTTGAAGTGATTTGTCTGCCCCAAGCATCAAAGCTTTGACTTGTTTCACTTTGCTTAACACCGGCAACATAGTTTTCAGTTTTAGTCTCTAAAAGCGACACAGGATCATAAAGATGTTTAGTAGATATCGATGCAGCACCTGATGCTGAAACAGTTGAAGTATCTGCTCTGCCATCAGCCAGATAAGTGTTTGTTGTTGTTCTAACTAGTGAACCAAAACGATATTCTGCAACAGTCAAAGGATTCAACTCAGGATCATAGGCAGACACAAAACTCTTAGAAGATGGAATGTTTTCACCTGTTTGTGAAATACAAAGCAGATCCTGCCAAGCCGGCTTTAAACCACATTCAGGGAACAAAGTGTTTGCTGCTTCACTGTAGTAAACAGTGACATCCGTTCTAGCATCAACCCCAGTAGATCCAGGAGCAACAGTCTTGACTGGCTGCCCAAGCAGGTTGAACACAGTCTTAGACGTAGCAACGAGTTGGTTAGAAGCATCAAAAGATGTGACAAGCGTTGGTGTACCTAACGTCCAACCAGAAACTGTACTGCCGTCTTGAGGGGCATACTCATTTACTGTTCGACCCAACAATTGACTTGTAGTACTTAGAGCCGTGCCTGTAACTAAACCGACCCTTGAAGAAGTTAGCAAACCAGTCAAAACATTTGGCTGTTGACCTTCGTCATAGATGAAACTAGTGTGTGTGCGGACAGTAGATTCAATCCCAGCAGCATTAGCGATAGTTCGGATAGGCGACCAAGAATCAGAGACAAAAGCACCATTAGGAACGTTTACGCCATTGACCTGTGTATAAAACTTAGAAACACTGGCATACATAAACTCATCAAAGTTACTGTTACCTTCAGATAGTGTGCGATCTAAAACATTGTTGATACCTTGGCTATCGAAAGTCGCATAGACAACATCGTCTTTATCTCGAATAGTAGCTGTGTAAAGCCATTTAGTTTTACCGTAGCTAGCTGTATTAGTTGGTTTACCCGTCACATCTAGAAACGTGAAATCAGCATTACGCCAGAGAGTACTTGTCGCTGCAGGAAGAATCACGTTTCCTGAAGCATCAAAAGAAATGACACTGTCAGCCCCAAAAACGGCTGCCGCATAGAAAGGAGCTGTCTCTTGACCCCAAAGCGAAGTAGTTGAAAGCGGCAAGTTAGGTAAGAAACCAGTATTACCTGAAGGATTCAAGTCATAAACAAAAGTTTGCTCCACACTTGAAGGCCCAACCCAACTACTGTTTAGGCTTCTAGCAACCTGGGCAAGTCTTCCTGAAGCATCATATTTGAATGTGTATGGTGAGAAACCACTCACAGAAACTTTAGAAAGCCTACCTAAACCGTTGTATTCATAGGAGACAGTTGAACCGTTTGCGTTATCTGTCACCAGGGTCAAACGATTACCAGAATCGTAGGTATAGGACTTTTTCAAAACAGTTACCGGTAAACCAGAAGCAGTATCTAGATAGCGGTAAGAAACAGTAGCTAAAAGTCCTGCAGGGTTGTAGTTATAAACCAGACCTTGAGTTACAGATGTACCCTGACAGCCCACTGTTCCTAAAGCTGCATAGCCTGAAGCCGAAACGCGACCTGTTGCATCAAATGTAGTGATAACAGCCCTACTAGAGCCATTCGACCGAGCACAAAGTAATCGCCAATCAGCGTTCGCTGGTTTAGTGAAGGTAGTGGTTGCTTGATCTGTTTCAACAACAGTCAACACATTTCCTGAAACAGTAACCTGAAGGTTCGCGGCTTTCGCTTCATCAGAAACAGGAGTCAAAGTAGTTGTGCCACTGTATTCTAAAACATCTGAGTCAGGACTAATCAAATAGTAATGACCATTGTCAGGATCGTTAGTGACACTGTGTCCAGCTAGAGCTGTCGCATCGCTAGAGAATGATGCCGACCAGCCTTCACCAAAAACAGACGACTGGGTATCTGTATAGAACGAATTGCCTGTGTAGGTTCTAGAAATTGACAGTGACTGCAAGCCAACTTGTTGACTGTAATCGGTAGTCGACATGTTGAATTTACCGGAAACCAAAGAAACAATGCCAGGACCTGCTGATGCGACCGCGCTATCTAAACTGTTAGGCAACCTTGTTACAGAGAAACCTGAATCATCTGAACAAAACCACTCCCCGATAGATGAATAGTAGAAGCAAAAACGGAGATCGATAGTTACAGGAATGTTCTGCGGCAAAGGAGAAGCACTGAAAACACCAATGTTAGAAACATTCAGTTTGTAATCGTAAACACCTTTCAACCCAGATTTTGTCTTCAAAGGCACGTTTGGCTCGGCCACATCCCAAGCGCTAGAAGTTCCTTGTTTACGCCACTCAATGGAAGCAGAAGTTGGTTGTAAACCAGACATCGAGGCACCGTATCCAGAAACCATAACGCTAGACGCCACCGTAGGAGATGTCAGTGGAGAAATAGCTCCCACATAGCCGAAAGTCATTGTGTGTGAAGCGGTGACAGATGCGATGCCATTTGTTTTCTTAGCGACTGCTGTTATTCGTCGTTGAAAAGAACCAGATGGGAGAGATATTGTTTGACTCAAAGACCCATCAACGTTTGTTTGATAATTTACTGGCGCGGATCCATCGACACTGATGCTAAGCGTGTTTGTTCTATAGCTTTCAGGAGCTGCAGCAGAAGACACAGCACAAGTCACCGGTGCGGTTGGTGTGTAGCCACCTTGGTATCCGTTTGCGTAAGGACAGGTAATAGTAGGTGTTAGGGGTTGTGTCGCTTCAACCTTGAAGGTAAGCACCGGAGATAGAGATTCAGCACTGACTCGACTGTCAGAGCTCGATGCCCTAACAAAATAGGTCTGATTATTAGTCAAAGCTGCTGTTGGTTTACAACTTCCTGAACTGCCGCTTGAAACAGTGACAGTACACAAAGTACCACTAGCTGTTGTAGAAGTTGCTGTTGGGTAGGCTTTGAAAGCTAAAGTAACATTTCCGCCATCAGGGTCAACAGCTTTAGAAGTGAAAGTAGGTTTCCAAGAACCAACACTCAAGTAACCAGAATTCTGGATTGAATCACTAACGGTAGGAGTTGCAGCAGTGCCAGGGTAACGGTTGTAATTAATGGTTAGTGAAGGCCTATTGTTTGAAGCATTAGAAGAGTTGAATCTCTTCCAACCAAAACTATCTGCCTCATTAGAGGCCTTAATGCCAAAACCAGCACGATTAGAAATAACCACAGGCATGTTAGCTGCCAGATTAGTAACATCCGTAGTTATGCTTGCTGCCGGACAACTCGAGTTATAGCCCGCAGCAACACTCTTAGCAACACCAACACCACCAATAGTAGGAGCATTACCCCACCTAGTTGAAGGAGTAGCAGGTGGAATAGCGTAAATACTGAAGTTTCTTGCAGAACATGACCAAGACCAGTTCAAATACAACTTCAAGTTAGCTGAAATGATGTCTTGATTGATCCAACCAGTTGAATCAAAGTTCAAATAAGACCGGTAAACAGAAGAACCACCATCAGGTGTACCAACTAAAAGTTCTGTTGAAGACTGAAAATCAGTCGTTGGATAAACGTTAGTCACATAAGTATCAAAAGTAGGGTCTAAAACAACTGCAGGATCCACAATGACTGGATACTCTAAATCCTCACGCTCAAAGAATGACCCATCAACAGCTAAATCCAAGACACCAGAAGACCCAATAATCGGTTCTAGTTCAGAAGTTATAGGCGCTGTAGCACCATCAGCGGAGTCATACATGAAAGGAGTAGGAACCGATCCAAGCACCTGGCTGCCAGAAACAAACTCATAACCGCCATTACTATCGGCTTGAAGACGAACGTTCTTACCCTTAACAAGAAGCTTCAACTTATCTAGAGTCGCTGCATCAGGTTTAGCTTTAACCTCAAAAGACTGTTCAAAACCAGAAGCATCCAGGCGAATCAGCAGATCAACATTAGGTAAAACATCAACAAAACGAGCAGTATCCTCAAGCAACACAGGCTTCGGTAAAGCCCCATCCCAACCAAAACCAAAATGATTGCCATCAGAGCCAGAAATACTAACTAAACCATCTGCTAAAACTTCTGCAGCAGTGCCACCACCAGAAACCTTGAAATCAAAACGACCAGATTTAGCTCTGACAAAACCCGCATCATCAAAAATCAAAGTGAAATCAAGATCACGCCACCCATACTTCCCAGCACCATCACGAACCCTAACCGGAGCACCAAAAGACTCAGTAGTTAGAGTCCCATCAGGATTAACCCAAGTAGAAGAAAGCTCAGATAACTCAGAAATCACCAAAATACGATGATTAGTTATTGCAGCCTGCAACCTAGCTGAAATGTAATCCTCAGCAGCATAACTAGGGGCAACAGTGAAAGCTTGAGCAGGTGTCACGCTTTGGAACAGCAAAGAAAGACCAACAACAACAGAAACAAATTTAATAAACTTCAAGGAAATCCCCCATAATCGAAACTAGCAATTAGAAAGACTCTAGTGCCCACCACCGACAAAGTATCCCCTTTTGGCAACAATATCTCAGTTATTTAAATGATTCTTAATCTAAGCCCCCGAGCCAAGCTTGAAATGTTCGATATTTGTAATGTTCGAAATGCTTAATCTTCTCTAGCTTCCATGATTCTAGGCTTTAGGCCTGCTTCTTTGAGAGCCTTGATCACTTCTAGTGTGTGTTCATGACCTGAGGTTTCAACAGAAAGATTTAGTTCTACCTCAGAGATCTTGAGCCCTAGACCGTGTCTGGTGTGTAGAACTTCAACTACGTTGGCATTAGCCTTGGCAATCACAGCAGCTGTCAAAGACAGCTGACCTGGACGGTCAGGAAGCATGACAGAGATTGTTGTGTAACGCTCAGCTGCTGCTAGACCATGTCTTACTACTCTCTGCAGTAATAGTGGGTCCATGTTTCCACCAGAGAGAATAACAACAGTATTCCCCTTTAGTTTGAGCTTGCCAGCAAGTATTGCTGCAACACCAACAGCACCAGCAGGTTCAACAACCTGCTTTGATCTTTCAAGTAATACAAGGATTGCTTGAGCTATTTCATTTTCAGTTACAGTAACAACCTTGTCGATGTACTTCTTGATTAGTTCAAAAGGAATACGACCGGGCTTTGAAACAGCAATACCGTCAGCAATGGTTGGGGTTGTTGGAACTTCAGTTAACTTACCCTTTTTCAAGGATGTTACGTATGGTGCAGCGTGTTCAGACTGAACACCATAAACCTTTACTTTTCTACCATTGGCTTTAGCCATTAGCTTTGCTACCACTGCAACACCAGCTGCTAGCCCACCACCACCGATAGCAACAACAATGTTGTCAACCTCAGGGTGCTCCTGCATGATCTCAAGACCAACAGTTCCTTGACCTATGACAACATCGATGTGATCAAAAGGTGGAATAAAGACTGCGTTCTTCTTTGCTGAATATTCTTTAGCTGCCTTTAGGCAATCAGCAAAGGTTTCACCAGTAAGAACTACTTCTGCACCATAACCCTTAGTTGCTGAAACCTTTGGTAAAGATGCACCGATTGGCATAAAGATCTTTGCTTTGATACCAAGTTCTCTAGCTGCTAGAGCAACACCTTGAGCATGGTTACCAGCACTTGCTGCAACTACCCCTCTTTTGCGTTCTGCTGAAGAGAGTTTAGACATTACGTTATAAGCACCACGAACCTTATAGGCACCAGTTCTCTGCAGGTTCTCTGCCTTGAGTGTTACAAGACCACCTGTGATCTCACTTAGGTAACTACTTCTAAGTAGTGGAGTCTTTTGAGCAACAGCAGCAACGTTTCGCTGGGCTGTTTCAAAGTCTTCAAGAGTGGGGCTAACCACTGGTGTTTGATCAGGCATTTGTTCTCTCTTGCATGTTTATTAGATTTTAGAGGAGGTAAGCCCTGGACTACTCGGTCAAATAGACAGTGCCGAGCTGGGCTCAAGACACCGTTGTCGTCTAGAACTAGAGCCTACCGTGAGTCTCTCTCGTTGTGTATTCTTAGCTGCTCTCGTTCTTCGCTAAGAATTGACTGCAAAGGGCCCCCGTCTACCCTGGTGTCTGTCCTAAAGGTCGGAAATGGGGGTGTCTCTACTGACTCTGCATCTAGAGCCGGCTCTTTTTGATCCTTCAAACGCTCGTCGAGACTACCGAGCTCGGCATTACTGCGATTAGACCTTTTCATTCGCTTTCGGCGTTCTTGTTCAGGTAGCGAGGTCCAAGAAGTAGGGCCTGAGTTGAACCATGCCATAATCCTTCTCAACATCTGACCTAGATTCCAATCCTCATAGCTATAACTCCGTAGTGAATTATTCCACCACCCGAGAAAAACCAACCTCTAGTACAAGGCTCCAATGGAGAGTTGGAGGAATAGCAATCTCCCGTCTCTGACTAAAGCCTAATCACCCGAGCCTCAAGGGCCTGCAAACTGCTATAGCGATGGGCAATAAAGTATTTCTTGAGTAAAAGGATAAATGATGTCAGATTCCCTAAGCGCTAGGCAAGCCAAGCTATTGGCTTTACATGCCTGTGGGCTGGACTCTAGGCAGGATAAGAGCGTCCTAGATGTGATTACCCGCTTTGGAATGTTACAGATCGACAGCGTCAATGTGTTTGAGAGAGCCCATTACATGCCACTGTTTAGCCGTCTAGGGGCTTATGACAAGAAGGAACTTGATTCTCTTACCGGAGGTAAGAATCCAACCCTGATTGAGTATTGGGCTCACCAAGCTAGCTTCATCAAGACTGAAGACTTTCCTCTTTTTGACTGGCGTATGCAGTGGTATCGAGATAGAGCCAGTCAAAAAGACAGCTTTGAAAAAGAGAACAAGAAACTCATTACCTGGATAAAAGCAGAACTAAAGGCAAATGGACCGATGACCTCTAGCCAGTTTGAACATGAAGAGAACAAGAGACAGGGTTCTTGGTGGGGTTGGAGCAATGTGAAAAGAGCTTTAGAGCGAATGATTTTCCAAGGAGAACTGATTGCTGCTGGAAGACAGAACTTCAGCAGAATTTATGCTCTTCCTGAACAAGTTATACCCACCAAGATTCTCAACAAGAGCGTTGATCACATCAAAGCCCAAGAGCTTCTTATATCTAATGCTTCAAGACTTATGGGTGTTGGAACTATCAAAGACATTGCCAATGTTTACTGTCAAAACACAACTGAAGTCAAGCCAATACTTGCTTCTCTCCTTGAACAAGGAGTCATCCAAGAAGTAACAGTTGAGAACTGGAAAGATAAAGCCTTTATTCATAAAGACTTTATTGATTACAACTTCAAAGAGATAAAACCTTCACTTACTACTGTGCTCTCCCCCTTTGACCCACTTACCTGGCAAAGAGAAAGAGCTCTAAGAATCTTTAACTTTGATTACCGTATAGAGATCTATACTCCTGAACCAAAGAGAATCTATGGCTATTACAGCCTGCCAACACTTCATAAAGACAACCTGGTAGCAAGAATAGATCTCAAGTCAGATAGACAAAGCAAAACCCTCTTAGTTCAATCTGCTTGGCATGAAAAACACCTAACCCCTAAAGAGGTTCAAACATCAGCTAAAGCCATAACTAAGCACTTAGTTGATGTTAGGAAGTGGCAAGGTCTTGATAGTGTTCAGGTTAAACCAAAAGGTAACCTGAAACTAGAACTTCCCACCAATCGCGCCTAGGCGTTCTATTCTCTTGTCCAGTGGTGGGTGGGTTGAGAATAGTCTTTCTGCAACAGAAGGCTTTACTGGATCGCTGATATACATATGAGCCATAGATGAAGAAGCTTTTCTCATCGGACGACCGTAGTCTCTTAGCTTTCCTAGAGCACCTTGTAATCCTTCAGGGAATCTAGTGATTTCAGCTCCTGATGCATCAGCTAAATACTCTCGCTGTCTTGAGACAGCGGCACTAACAATAGGCCCGATCAGTGCTGAGATGATCCAGGCAACGATACCGATGGCAATCAGGAATATGGCCAACTGACCGCTGTCCTTGTTTCTCGAGTTACCTGAGTAGAAAGCCATTCTTAGGAAGAAGTCGGCCAAGATACCAACAGCGCTTACTAAACCAAAGACGATAGTTGAAACTCTGATGTCATAGTTCTTGACGTGAGCCATCTCGTGAGCCATTACACCTTGAAGTTCATTGTCATCCATGATGGCAAGTAGTCCTGTGGTTGCAGCTACTACTGCGTGCTTAGGATCTCTTCCTGATGCAAATGCATTAGGAGCTTCATCTTTGATCAGATAAACCTTAGGCATTGGCATGCCTTCTGAGATTGAAATGTTTTCAACTGTTCGCCAAAGTCTTGGGTTATCTGCTTTAGTGATTTCAATAGCACCAGATGCTGCAACAGCGAAAGCTCCAGCTGCGTAGTACTGGATCAAAGCATAGAGAGCAACAAAGCCAATAATCATAAAGGCTGAAGAACCATAGCCGGTTACATAACCGGCATAGGTTGCTAAGCCTCCAATAAGGAGAACAAACAAGATGATTATGAAGACAGTGTTGCGCTTGTTAGCAGCTATCGCTGAATACATTTAGTAATTCCTAAAATAAGGTTTTAGAACTTAACCTGAGGAGCGTTCTGAATGGTTGCTAGATCTGCAACTTCATAGAATGCACGCTCAACAAATCCAAGACCCTTAGCAAAGAATGAGTTAGGCCATACCTGGATCTTGGTGTTTAGTTCACGAACTCCACCGTTATAGAAACGACGAGCAGACATAATCTTGTCTTCGGTGTCAGATAGCTCTGCCTGAAGAGATAGGAAGTTCTGGCTTGCCTGCAAAACTGGATACGCTTCTGCAACTGCGAATAAAGACTTCAATGCACCCTGCAGCATGTTCTCGGCTTCGGCTGCCTTAGCTGGGTCAGCAAGTGCTCCACCTGAAATGGTAGCTGCTCTTGCCTTAGTTACATTCTCAAAAACTTGAGCTTCGTGCTTGGCATAACCCTTAACTGTTTCAATAAGGTTAGGAATTAGATCTGCTCTGCGCTTGAGCTGAACAGTGATATCGCTCCAAGCCTCATCAACACGAACGTTTAGACGAACCAAACCGTTTCGCATGGCTACAAACCAAATGCCGCCAATTACTAGAACAGCTAGAACAACCAACAGAATTTCCATTACATCTCCTTGATAGGACCGCAGTAAGCGGTAATGGAATAAGCCTAGGGTTTAGCGGGCCTGATTGGGGCTAATCACAGTAATCTCTAAGCGAACTATTACGGTGCCCCCAGTGGGACTCGAACCCACACTGGGACGATTTTAAGTCGTCTGCCTCTGCCATTGGGCTATGGGGGCGCACCTATTTAGTTCTTATTAAGCCTTAGGGCGTGATGCCCAGGTCTCAAAGATCTGGCGAGGGTTCTCGGTAGCAGCAATAGAAACAATGTCACGCTTGAAGATGAAGTTAGATACCCAGCCCATGATTACTCTGTGCTTACGCTCAAACATAGGCATAGCTAGACCATGGTAAACACGGTGAGCACACCAAGCTAAGAAGCCCTTTAGAACAATGTTTCCTGATTGGAACACACCGTTGTATAGACCAAGACCAGCAACTGCTCCTGCGTTCTTGTGCTTGTATTCCAAGATGCCTTCGTTACGCAAAGTAGAAACTAGGTTCTTAGCAAGTAGCTTGCCCTGACGCACAGCGTGCTGAGCGTTAGGAACACAGAAGCCACCCACTCCACCACCAGATAGATCTGGAACAGCTGCGACATCTCCTGCAGTCCAAGCACCTTCTAGCGCTTGACCATCTTTGTTTACTTGAAGTGTTGGAAGAGCTGCAATTCTGCCGCGGTCATCTAG
>JAPLAJ010000057.1 GCA_026393335.1 Rhodoluna sp.
CTGGTTTAGCAGGAGATAGCACTGACTGGTTAGTCAAAGGTACTGGTTGTGTTATCCAGTTCCTAACTGGGTCTGGCACTGACTATACAATTACTATCGCTAACTGTTCTAATGGAAACCTAGCTGGCCTAGTTCTTAACCCATTATCAGTTTCTGATACTGCAGGAAATATTGGCCCTAGCCTTCCAAACCAAACACCTGTAACCAAGATCGACACAACCGCTCCAGTGCTTCGAGTTACTGACATCACAGCACCTGGCGTTGGTGGTTTACCAATCTGGGTCTTTGATAGCGAAGAACCAACTACCGGTATGGCTGCGAACAAGTTCACCTTCTCAGGCACAGCAACCAACTGTGTGATGAACTACTCAGTTCTTCGTGCAGGACTGGGCTGGCAGATTGCGCTAACTGGCTGTGGCATTGGTTCAACTCTGGTGACGTTAGCGGCTAACTCGGTAACCGACCTAGCTGGAAACACTGGACCAACAGCGGCATTGGCATCAAATGTGATTAACATCACACCAGATGAGATTGTGAATCAAAACCTCAATGCCTCAGGTCAGCCAACTGGTGCAACAGTGAAAGACTCTAAGCCAACGCCAACAGAGGTGATTCCTGAACTACCTGAAAAGGTAACTGAAGACACACCTACTGTTGAGGAGTCGTTGCCAGTGAAGGAAAGTCAGAAAGAGGAGCTTCAGCCAATTACTGAAGAACTAAAAGAAGAAGCGTCTAAAAAGTTGGTTCTTTCACAAAATGAAGTCCAACCCTTATTCCTGATTGCAGGCCTTCTAGCACTAGCTATTTCATTAGCTGCATTTGCTGCTGGAACTACTCTGCGCTTTAGGAGAAGAAGACACTAAGCAAAGATTGAAGACCCTCGTCTTAGTGGAAGATGATGGTTCGCTCGTTATCGAGTAATACTCGATGTTCAGCAAACCATCTAACTGCTTGGGCGAGGGTCTTTGATTCAACATCTTGACCCATTGCCACAAGGTCCTGTTTTGATTTGCCGTGATCTACTCGGATTACGTTCTGTTCAATAATTGGGCCCTCATCGAGATCAGCTGTTACAAAGTGAGCGGTCGCACCAATTAGTTTCACACCACGGTTATGCGCTTGAGCGTATGGATTAGCTCCCTTGAAGCCTGGCAGGAAGGAGTGATGAATGTTAATGATTTTGCCTTCAAACTCCCGACAGAATTCTGGGCTAAGTACCTGCATGAATCTGGCTAGCACAATCACTTCGATATTGTTCTTGTGAATATATTCACGAAGCATTTGCTCAAAGGTAGCTTTAGTGGCTGAATCGGTTATTGCATGAGATTCAAAGTGAACCCCATAGAAACCTGCAAGCTCTGAAAGATCTGGGTGGTTACCAAAAACGGCAGGAACCTCAATTGGTATCTGACCTGATCTTTGGTTGAAAAGTAAATCGTTTAAACAGTGAGCGCTCTTGCTTACCAGGATTACGGCTTTTACCTTGCGGCCAACTTCATCGATGTGCCATTGGGCATCGTACTTCTTGGCTACAACGGAGAGCTTCTCTGCGAATTCTGCTTTAGTGGCACTAACCTCAACCTGCAGGCGCATGAAGAACTTGCCGCTCTCGGAGCTAGTGAACTGCTTGCTTTCGGTGATATTGCCCTGAGCCTGAACAATAGCCCCTGAGATGGAGTGGACTATGCCCGGTTGGTCAGTGCAAACGAAGGTCAAGACCCAGTGGTTTATTGGCGTATTCATAGGCTCCAGTTTAGGCTCCGCTAGTCATCTAGCCGGTCGTCTTGGTTCCTTTGGCTTTTTCTATAGGACAAAGACTTGCCTAGGACCACTCCAGCCAATATTAGGCCAACCACAATCATGCTGATTCCGATGATATTCCCTAGTGGCACTTATAGGTCCTTGCTTTGTTCGTTTCTCTGAAGCAAGGATAGTCAATATTCTGTTTACCGATTGTTCACTCAGGAGTCGTGTCGCAAATGGTGTGGTTAAGCCATATTTTGCCTCTGCACTAGAATTGCCTTATCGCAACTGGCGTTAAAGATGGATTTCCATCAGGGAGCGAAGGCATTTTGGTCGTACGCCTGGGCCAAACCACTTTATAGCCGTTAAGGAGTTCCCAATGTCCCAATTGCCTCAAGAGTTCAATTCCCCATTAGCTGCAGCTGATCCTGAGATTGCTGCTGTTTTGCAAGCCGAGCTAGATCGCCAGCGTAACTTCCTTGAGATGATCGCTAGCGAAAACTTTGTCTCAAGAGCAGTTCTTGAAACCCAAGGATCAGTGCTGACAAACAAGTATGCAGAAGGCTACCCAGGTAAGAGATACTACGGTGGTTGCGAAGCAGTTGATGTTGCTGAGAACCTAGCTCGCGATAGAGCCAAAGAACTATTTGGTGCTGAGCACGCAAACGTTCAACCACACTCAGGAGCAACCGCTAATGCTGCTGTGCTGCAGGCTTTTTGTAAGCCAGGAGATCGCATCCTCGGTCTAGAGCTAGCCCACGGTGGACACCTCACTCACGGTATGAAGTTGAACTTCTCAGGTAAGACCTATGAGGCTCATGCCTATGAACTAAATCCAGACACTTTCTTGATGGACATGGACATAATTCGTAAACGAGCTCATGAAGTTATGCCTAAGGTCCTGATTGCTGGCTGGTCAGCATATTCTCGTCAGATTGATTTTGCTGAATTTAGAAAGATTGCTGATGAAGTTGGTGCAATCCTCTGGGTGGACATGGCACACATTGCAGGACTAGTGGCTGCCGGTTTACACCCAAACCCAGTTCCATTTGCTGATGTTGTTTCAACTACTGTTCACAAAACTCTTGCAGGGCCTAGATCAGGATTGATTCTTTGCAAGGCTGAGCATGCTAAGAAGATTGACTCTGCTGTATTCCCAGGTCAACAGGGTGGACCACTGATGCATGTTATCGCTGGTAAAGCTGTTGCATTCAAAGCAGCTATGGGTCCAGAGTTTAAAGACAGACAGGAAAGAACAATCAGAGGAGCACAGCTAATTGCTGAGCGACTAATGCAAGCAGATGTTAGAGCTAACGGTGTTGATGTGCTAACTGGTGGAACTGATGTTCACCTAGTTCTAGTTGATCTTCGAAACTCTCCAATTGATGGCAAGACCTGTGAAGACCTGTTACATGATGTTGGTATCACGGTAAACAGAAACTCCGTTCCTAATGATCCAAGACCACCGCTAACAACTTCTGGTGTCCGGATTGGAACTCCTGCTCTGGCAACCCGTGGTTTTGGTGATGCTGAGTTCACTGAGGTAGCCGATATCATTGCTCACGTTGTAATGCCAAATCCTGACATTGATGCGCTTGCTGATCGAGTCCGTGCACTAACCCATGCATTCCCGCTTTATAACGGCCTAGAGAACTGGTAAGTCATTGACTGCAGTATTACTAGATGGCAAATCGATAGCTAAAGCCATAAAGGCTGAACTTGCTCTCGAAGTTATTGAGCTAAAGAAAAAGGGAATTACCCCAGGCCTTGGCACATTGCTTGTAGGAGATGACCCAGGTTCACATAGCTATGTAGCGGGCAAACACAGGGACTGTGGGGAAGTTGGTGTCCACTCTGTGCGCATTGACTTACCAGCTAATGCCAAAGAAGCTGACCTTAGGGCTGCCATTAGAGACCTGAATGAAGCTAAAGATGTTACTGGCTACATCCTTCAGCTTCCTTTGCCTTTTGGTTTTGATACCAATGAGATGCTTGAACTAATTGATCCAGACAAAGACGCTGATGGCCTACACCCAATAAACCTTGGCAGATTAGTCCTTGCTGGATCAGAACAGTCTTCTTCACCGCTGCCTTGCACACCAGCTGGAATATTGGAGCTGCTGCATAGATATGACATAAAGCTCAAAGGTGCGGAAGTTGCCATCATAGGCAGAGGTGTCACGGTAGGGCGACCACTAGGTTTGCTACTAAATAGAAAAGGCGTAGATGCAACCGTCACATCACTGCATTCAGGTTCAAAGGATATCCCCTCTGCTATAAAGCGAGCAGATATTGTGGTTGCTGCTTTGGGCGTTCCTCACTTTGTCAAAGCTGAATGGATAAAACCAGGTGCAGCGGTTCTAGATGTTGGAATCACAAGAGTGGACAAGGATGGCGAAACCACATTGGTGGGCGATGTTGATCCTTCAGTTGCGAGCGTGGCTGGATATCTTTCACCTAACCCTGGTGGCGTTGGTCCAATGACTCGAGCCATGTTGGTTAGCAATGTAGTAAAGGCTGCCAACCGCTAAGCGATCGACAGCC
>JAPLAJ010000174.1 GCA_026393335.1 Rhodoluna sp.
CCTCAAAGGTTTTATGAATCAAGGATGAATTATGGCTAGCGAAACATTAACAGGTGCTCAAGCGATTGTAAGAAGTCTTGAGCTACTTGGTGTAACCGATATCTTCGGTTTACCAGGTGGGGCAATCCTACCTACCTACGATCCACTAATGGATTCAACAAAGATCAGACACATTCTTGTTCGTCACGAACAAGGTGCAGGTCACGCAGCAGAAGGATATGCATCTGCTTCAGGCAAGCTTGGAGTTTGTATCGCTACAAGTGGTCCAGGTGCTACTAACTTGGTCACAGCTATTGCTGATGCACACATGGACTCAGTTCCACTACTTGCAATCACCGGTCAGGTTAACTCAACTTCTATTGGTACCGATGCTTTCCAAGAGGCAGATATCGTTGGTATCACTATGCCTATCACTAAGCACTCATTCCTAGTTACTAAAGCAGAAGATATTCCAGGAGTGTTAGCTGCTGCTGTTCTTATTGCAACAACTGGTCGACCAGGACCTGTGCTAGTTGATATTGCTAAAGATGCTCAGAACGGCAAGATGGAATTCATTTGGCCACCAAAGGTAGATCTGCCTGGCTATAAGCCTGTAACCAAACCTCATGGCAAGCAGATTCAGGCAGCAGCACAACTAATCAAAGAAGCTAAGCGTCCGGTTTTGTATGTTGGTGGCGGAATTGTTAGAGCAGGTGCTTCTAAGGAACTACTTGAACTATCAAAGATCATCGGTGCTCCAGTAGTTACAACTCTTATGGCTCGTGGTGCTTTCCCTGATTCAAACGAACAGAACCTAGGTATGCCAGGTATGCACGGAACTGTTCCTGCGGTTACCGCTTTACAGAAGAGCGATCTTTTGATTACTCTAGGCGCTCGCTTTGATGACCGTGTAACAGGTCAGGTAAAAACATTTGCTGTTGGAGCAAAAGTTATTCACGTTGATATTGATCCTGCTGAAATTGGCAAGATTCGTTTTGCTGATGTTCCCATCGTTGGCGATGTCAAAGAGGTTCTAGTTGAGCTAAATGCTGAACTAAATACAGAGCTAAAGGGCACTAAGCCTGATCTAAAAGAGTGGTGGACATTCCTGAATGACCTTCGCACTCGTTATCCACTTGGCTACACCCAGCCTGATGATGGCAAGATGTCACCACAGTACGTCATCAAACGTATTGGTGAAATCTCTGGACCAGAGGCAGTATTCGCAGCCGGTGTTGGTCAACACCAGATGTGGTCAGCACAGTTCATTCAGTATGAACGTCCTAACTCATGGTTGAACTCAGGTGGAGCAGGAACTATGGGTTATGCAGTTCCTGCAGCAATGGGCGCAAAGGTTGCTGAACCTGAGCGTTTAGTTTGGGCTATTGATGGTGATGGTTGTTTCCAGATGACTAACCAAGAGTTGGCTACCTGCACCATCAACAACATTCCAATCAAGGTTGCCATCATTAACAACTCTTCCCTTGGAATGGTTAGACAGTGGCAGACACTGTTCTATAACTCAAGATATTCAAATACCGATCTAAACACTGGCACTGACACCATGATGGTTCCTGACTTTGTGAAGTTAGCTGAAGCATATGGATGCCTTGGTATCAGAGTTGAAAAAGAAGAAGATGTTGATGCAGCAATCAAACTAGCGATTGCTACCAATGACCGTCCTGTTGTTATTGACTTCATCGTTGGAAGAGATGCAATGGTATGGCCAATGGTGCCAGCCGGTCTATCTAACGATGCCGTTCAGTTTGCTAGAGATACCAGACCCGTTTGGGATGAAGGGGAGGAGGAGTAAATGTCACACCACGTACTATCTCTTCTAGTAGAAGACCGTCCAGGTCTACTAACCCGTGTAGCAGGTCTGTTTGCTCGTCGTGGATTCAACATTGAGTCTTTGGCTGTAGGAACCACTGAAGTTGAAGGACTATCTCGTATCACTGTTGTTGTCAGTGTCGAAGGTCTTCCTTTGGAGCAGGTAACTAAGCAACTGAATAAGCTAATCAACGTAATCAAGGTTGTTGAACTAGAACCTGAGATTACTGTTCAGCGCGATCACATGCTTATCAAGGTCAAGACTGATGCCGCTACCCGTTCACAGGTATTAGAGGCAGTAACCTTATTCCGTGCCCGCGTCATCGACGTCGCGAGCGATGCTCTCATAATTGAAGTCACTGGCGAAACAGCTAAGTGCCAAGCATTCTTAAAAGTTCTCGAACCTTTCGGCATCAAGGAATTGGTGCAGTCAGGTGTGTTGGCTATTGGACGTGGTTCAAAGTCAATTTCCGAGAAGATTCTTAAGTAATTTCAAAAAAACAAACAAGGAGAAAACAAATGGCTGAAATCTTTTATGACAAGGATGCCGATCTAGCGCTTATTCAAGCGAAGAAGGTAGCCGTTATCGGTTACGGTTCGCAGGGACATGCACACTCACTAAACCTGAAGGATTCAGGTGTTGATGTTGTGGTTGGACTAAAAGAAGGTTCAGCAAGCAAGGCTAAAGCAGAACAAGCAGGACTTAAGGTTCTACCTGTTGCAGAGGCTGCTCAGTGGGCAGATGTAATCATGATTCTTGCTCCAGACCCACGTCAGAGAGACATCTACGCTAACGAGATCGCGCCTAACCTAACTGCTGGTAAGGCACTTGTCTTTGGTCACGGATTCTCAATTAGTTACGGGTTCATCAAGCCACCAGCTGATGTTGATGTATTCCTAGTTGCACCTAAGGGTCCAGGACACATTGTTCGTCGTGAATACCAGGACGGTAGAGGTGTTCCTAACCTTGTTGCTGTTGAGCAGGACTTCACAGGTCACGCCATGGAACTAGCTCTTTCTTACTCAAAAGCTATTGGTGGAACCAGAGCTGGAACAATCAAGACAACTTTCACCGAAGA
>JAPLAJ010000023.1 GCA_026393335.1 Rhodoluna sp.
TGGAATGGCTATCAAGACTGGTAACGCAATAGTTCTGCGTGGTGGCTCTATGGCTCAGCACACTAACAAGGTTTTAGTTTCAATTCTTAGAGAAGCATTCACCAGTAATCATCACAACGCTGATGCTATTGCCAGCGTTGATGAATATGGCCGAGATGGTGCAGAAGCGATGATGAAGGCAACTGGCTTGATTGATGTTCTAATCCCTAGAGGGTCAGCTAATCTAATCAAAACCGTTGTTGAAGAATCTAAAGTACCTGTTATTCAAACCGGTGATGGCATTGTTCACATCTTCCTAGATGCAACCGCAAGACTTGATTATGCCCTCGAGATTGTTACCAACTCTAAAGTTCAAAGACCTTCAGTTTGTAATTCACTAGAGACTCTTCTGGTTCACAAAGATGTAGTTGACACAGTTCTAGTTCCTGTTCTTACAAAGCTAGAAGCTAATGGCGTAGTTATTCACGGTGATGACCGAGTGAGAGCAGTTTTCCCATCAGCTGTTGAGGCAACTGAAACTGATTGGGCTACCGAGTATCTAGCCCTAGATCTAGCGGTCAGAGTTGTCGATAGTTTTGAAGATGCACTTGATCACATCGCCCAATACTCAACCTCACACACCGAGAGCATCATCACTGAAGATGCTCAGAATGCTGAAGAGTTTCTAGCCAGGGTGGATTCAGCTGTTGTGATGGTGAATGCCTCAACTAGATTCACTGATGGTGGCGAGTTTGGTTTTGGGGCAGAGGTTGGGGTTTCTACCCAGAAACTTCATGCAAGAGGCCCTATGGGTCTTCCAGAACTAACCAGCACCAAGTGGTTAGTGCGTGGAACAGGGCAGTCAAGGGCTTAGAACGCCCATTTCTATGCCCTCTAGGGTAGATTTGAACTAATCGTTATAGGAGATAAATTGAAGTTTTTACAGCTCTTCGCTCAAGAAGCCGAAGGTCACACAGTACATGTTGTCTACCCATTCCCAGCCGTAGTGTTTGGCATCATCGCCATGACTCTCTTCCTAGGGCTAGCAGCAGTTGTCTGGTCTTACCGTGATGTGGCTAACCGTCACGATCACAAGGTCAAGAACTCTAACCAAGGCTCACACTAGGGTTTAGCTTTGACCGTTAAAAGAAGAATAGGTGTCATGGGTGGTACCTTTGACCCCATTCACAACGGTCACCTTGTGGCAGCCAGCGAGGTTGCCTCAGCTTTCAAACTAGATGAAGTAGTTTTCGTACCAACCGGATCTCCATACCAGAAGCAGAACGTTACCCCCGCTGAACACCGCTATCTCATGACAGTTATTGCTACCGCCTCTAACCCAAGGTTCAAGGTAAGCAGAATAGATATTGACCGCGGTGGAGACACATACACAGTTGACACTTTGCTAGAAATGCAAGAACTATATCCAGATGCAGATCTAGTCTTCATATCCGGTGCCGACGCTATCGCTCAAATCTTGGCTTGGAAAGAAGTTGAAAGACTTTGGTCACTTGCACACTTCGTGGCAGTTAGTCGACCAGGTCACAAGCTAACCATTCCTAAAGCTCCTGTTGGTTCTATCTCCAGTCTTGAGATCCCTGCTCTTGCTATCTCCTCAACAGATGTTAGAAGAAGAGTAGATAGCGGTTACCCGGTCTGGTATCTAGTGCCAGATGGTGTTGTGCAATACATCGCTAAGCATGAACTGTATGGTCCTCATGAGTGATTCAAGTTTTCAGCCAATAACTAGAGAAGCACTAGCTGCTCAAGCTGCTGCTATTGCCGCTAGACAAGCAGCAGAGTCGGGAATACCTGCACCTGTTGAAGAAACTCCTATTGCACAAACTCCGCTAGAGGTAGCACCACCTGTTGTTGTGCCACCAATTGTGGTTCCTATTGTCAAAACCGCACCGGTTGAAGAGCCAGTAGTTGTTCCTGAACCAGTTCCAACTTTTAGCGAGGTTGAAAAAGACTTAGCAAATGTTGAACTTGATGAAGATGGTAATCCTCAGTTCAAAGTGTCTAATTCGCTAACCGGTGAATTCACCGCATCTAACCTGATTGTTGAATTACCTCAAGACATAACTGCAGGTGGCGCACTGGTAACCGATACCGGTGAACTAGTAATCACTGGAAGCATTGATGTTAGTGCCCTGCTTACCTCAACAGGTGAAATAGATATTATTGCCTTTGCCGATGGTTCAGATACAGATCTTGATAAAGATGCTCAACAGAACTTCATTCCAGGTATTCCACCTATTCGAATCTCAGGGGTCATAGCAAAGACCCTTAATCAACCTGGCATTCCAGGTGGTGCTCACCGAGGTATCAACCCATACTGGTATGTGGCTATGATTTCTGCGGCAGCGCTACTAATTGCTGGTGGCATTGCTCTTTCGTTTTACAGCGGATATTTCAACTAACTAATAAGAAAGCTACTCATTGACTGCAACAGCACGTGCCATCGAAATGACCAGAATTGCCGCAACCGGAGCGTTAGGCAAGGTGGCGGAGAACCTAGTTGCCCTTGATGTGAGCATTCCTTTTGTGCTTGCCGATACCTTCCTGATCGTCTCAGGTCGCAATGAAAGACAAGTTTCAGCTATCGCTGATGGCATTGAAGAAGTCATGCTTCTTGAAGGGCATAAACTTCTGCGCAGAGAAGGTAAGACCACTGGTCGCTGGATACTTCTAGATTTTGGTGACATTATCTGCCATGTGATGCATGAAGAAGATCGCATCTTCTATGACATTGAAAGATTATGGAAAGACTGTCCAACTATCTCTCTTGAAGGTATTCAAGCACCGGTTGAAGCCTAAAACTATTTAGCTTTACTAAAACCAAATCTCTCTAGAACATAGTCTTCAATAAGCGCTACCAGGTTATACAAAAGTATTGAAACCAAAGTAATAACCACTACATAAGCCCATACTTCATTAGCCTTAGCTCTTCCAACAGCAGAGACAATGCCATAACCAATACCAGAACCTGTGGCTAACCATTCAACTAGTAGCGCTCCGGTAATAGCTCCTGGCACAGAGATCTTGATTGCTGCAAAGAAAGCTGGCAATGAAGTTGGGAAGGCAACAGTTCTAAGCTGCTTGATCTTGCTAGCCCCATAAACGTTTACTAGGTCACTCATTGCAGGGGAGACTGAGCGGAGCCCAAAGACTATGTTCACTAGTGCAGGGAAGAGAACAACTATTGCCCCCATAACTGCAACAGTGAGATTACCTCGACCAAAGATCAAGATAATAATCGGTGTCATAGCAATCAGTGGAACAGAACGAAGGAGCATAGCTATAGGCATTAGAGCCTGCTCAATGCCTTTGGATAAAGCAAATAGCACAGCAACAAGGGTTGCCAAGAAGATACCCGCTGTGAAGCCAATGCTGGCATCGTAAAGAGTTTGATTCAAGGCAGTCATAACTAACTCTTGGTTAGCAACAGCATCTTCTCGGGTGAAGAGGAAGTTATATACATCCATTGGGTTCTTACCGATATAGGTTGAAACATCAAAAGCCCAAAGCCCAATAACCCATAGCAAAGTAACAACAACTAACGAGAACCCAGTATTGATAAGAGTTCGACCTAGTTTCTTAGAGAAAGTTTTCAATGCCCTGCCTTCCCACTGGAAGACCACGGAGTTACTCTTCTAGCAATCAAGCCAAAGAGATAATAACCAAGACCTGCAATAGCTCCAGATACCAGCGCTAAGCCCCAAACTCTAGCCACCTCTAAACTCTGTTGTGCATTTACTAATGCTGGACCAAAGCCGATATCAGGGCCACCAA
>JAPLAJ010000175.1 GCA_026393335.1 Rhodoluna sp.
TGGTTACTGACTTGTATGCAGCAGAAACCTGAGCAAGCTGTGCATCATCTAGAGACTCAGCAAGCTTTTCCTTAACAGATGCCTTTAGAGCATCGTCTTCGTTCTGACGAGTTGTCTTGTCAGCGATCTGGTAGATGCGACCTAGTTCTGCTTCAGCCAACTTAGCAACTGCTGAGAAAACTTCATCAGTGTATGGCGCAAACAACGGGTAGTCAGCGGTTGGCTTAGCTGCTTCTGCAGCTAGCTTCTGCTGTGCCTTTACCAACTGAGCGATGAAAGGCTTAGATGCTTCTAGACCTTGAGCAACAACTTCTTCGTTAGGTGCGGTTGCACCTTCGTTTTTGATTAGGTTCCATGAACCTTCAGTTGCTTCTGCTTCAACCATCATGATTGCAACATCTTCTTTACCATTTTCGATAACTACACGACCAGCAACAACCATGTTGAATACTGCACGCTCTAGTTGTGAGTGCTTAGGGAAAGCAACCCACTGACCATCGATAAGTGCAACTCGCACACCACCGATAGGACCTGAGAATGGTAGACCGGCAAGCTGAGTTGACATAGATGCTGCGTTGATTGCAACAACGTCATACATCTCGTCTGGGTGAATTGCCCAAACAGTTACAACAACCTGGATTTCGTTACGAAGACCATCAGGGAATGATGGGCGTAGTGGACGGTCAATTAGACGACAAGCCAAGATGGCTTCAGTTGATGGACGACCTTCACGACGGAAGAATGACCCTGGGATACGTCCTGCTGCATACATACGCTCTTCAACGTCGATGGTTAGCGGGAAAAAGTCGAACTGATCTTTAGGTGTCTTGCTAGCAGTTGTGGCTGAGAAGAGCATTGTCTCTCCGTCAATATATACAGCGGCAGCTCCTTGAGCTTGCTGAGCCAAACGGCCTGTTTCGAAACGAATAACACGCTTACCGTGCTTACCGTTATCGATGATTACTTCTTGTGCTTTAATTTCTGGACCTTCCATGGTCCCTCCTCTGTTTTATTCATATGAAAGCGCATGGCAAACGTCGAATACGTTCACTTTTTATGCACTTGAGCCCCCGCGACAAAATTTCTGCCCGTTTATTATTTGAGGGATGCGCTGGACAACAGTAGAAAAGCTTGGGAAATATGCCCAAGGTTCACAACCGATGACCAGCAAACCTGCCGTTTTGACTCCCCCTAAGCCTAACAGAGGCCCCGACATTCACCTATAGGTTGAATGTTTTGTGTTTACAGAACCACTAAATCGCTGGATTCTAAGGGTTTTTAGGAGCAACACGTTTGTTCCCCTCTTCAAAACTCTTTGATTTACGAGTTGTGAAGAATCCCCAAACCAGCAGAAATGAGCCCGCCATGTAGATCAAAGACACAACCATAGTGGTAATCGCACCTGAGAGTTCCTGACGGGCCAAAACCATATGCAAACTGACTTGATCTAAGTCACCCTCGAAAATATTTTTCCCTAATTCCACTTGCATCTTCACGACGCCAATCCAAAACTGAACCAGTCCGATTACAAATGGAATTATTGCTGGGACCTTAAGTAACATCCAGGCCCATGAATAACCTGCGTCTCGAAGCCTACGTACCGTAACGCTCAAGGTCGGTATAAACATTAGAAGGACCTGATAAAGCTGAAGACTCACCCACTCTTGAACTAGAAATACGCCAACTGCCAAAATTAAATTGAAAAGGAGCCAGTACCAATACTCGGGACGTGTAGCTGTGCCTGTGAACACAAAGTATTTTCTAAACCCTGATTTGATTGCTCTAATGAAACCCATGTTTTCCTCCCACAAACATTTGACATCAAGATTCTAGAACCGATTCGAATAAAAGCGCAAAGAGCTCATCTTTGTAGCAAATGCGGATCTAGGAAAAGATTTAGAGTGCTGAGGTCTCTGGGCCCTTAGGTGCAACACGCTTGTTGCCCTCTTCAAAGCTCTTGCTCTTACGGATTGGAAAAATGACGTTGACCAATAATGATGTGAATAAAATGTAGAGCAGGCTTACTAGAATCAAGCCCAAAGCGTTCATAACCTCAGGAATAGCAATAATTTCTTTGACAAAAGCATCTATAGAAGACTGTGGGCCATCCAAAATGCTTCCATCTATTCCTCGGTTGTAAAGCTCACTCAACAAAACAATCAGACCGTTAGTGAATGGGATGAGCCCTGGGATAGGAGTTAAAATCCAAAGCCATGAGAATCCAGCATCTCGAAGTCTGCGAACCAAAACACCTAGGCTAGGTAGCAAAGTTCCAAATGCGAAGGCTGCGCCTAAGGTGCCTGTGGGATCAAAGCTAATCACAAGACTGACTAGGAAAGTAAACAAGACCCAGTACCAATACTCAGGAAGAGTAGCTGTTCCCCTAAAGTTCACATAGTTCTTAAAACCAGCTTTAATTGCACCAACAAAATCCATGATTGACTCCCATCAATTCCTAATGAATAAAGTCTAAATCGAATATGCAAAAAGCCACCTCCGAAGAGATGGCTTTTTGATAAAAACAATTAGCGGCGTAGACCTAGTTTTTCAATCAGGTTACGGTAACGAGTGATGTCTACCTTCTGTAGGTAACCAAGCAGACGACGACGCTGACCTACCATTAGCAACAAACCACGACGGCTGTGGTGGTCGTGCTTGTGGTCCTTAAGGTGCTCAGTTAGCTCCTTGATGGTCTCAGTTAGAACTGCTACCTGAACCTCCGGAGATCCTGTGTCACCTGGGTGAGTTGCGTACTCTGTGATAATTGCTGTTTTCTTTGATGCGTCCAGTGCCATTTTTATGTCCTCTCGGGGCTCGCTGCGCGGCGCAATAAACCTTGTGTCTAAAGCTCTTGGGAATCCGCGGCCGGTTCACGGCAACCTCTAAAGCATAGCCAAGAAAGCAGATAACTGCTAGTTGAGGATCTAATTAGGACAGGATGGCTCTGATTTGGTCGAGGTCTTTATTGATTGCAGCAACCAAAGACTCAACTCCATCAAATTTTGCAGCCAATCTGATGAAATCCACATATTCGACAGTGATTATCTTGTCGTACAGGTCAAGGCCTTTAACATCAATAACGTGAGCTTCTAAGAGCCTTGGCACAGCCTCAAAGGTCTCATTGATGCCCACAGATATGGCAGTCATATACCTCTCACCATCGGCATAGAGCCAGCCAGCATAAACAGCATCTAGGGGCAAGAACCCTTCGGCATCCCGAGACATATTGGCGGTTGGAAAACCTATCTGTCTTCCAATCTTCAGCCCATGCTCGATAACACCTTGAGTGGAGTGCAATCTGCCCAAGAGCTTGGCAGCCCCTTTAACATTGCCTTCCAAAAGCAATGCTCTGATCCTGCTAGTGGAAACCACTTCCCCATCGACTAGATAGTTTGGAATTACTCGAACGTGGAAACCTAACTGCTTACCTAGATCTTTCAGAGTTTCAACATCGCCTTTTTGATCAACCCCAAAGCGGAAACCTTGACCGATGGTGACTATCTTTGCCTTTAATGATTCAACCAAAACGGTGCGCACAAACTCTTCAGGAGTTAACTGGGATAAGTACTGGTCGAAGGGCAGATTGAGAACTAGTTCTATACCTGCCTGTTCCAGCAGTTCTGATTTCTGATTTTGGCCAATCAAAGCTTGAGGCTCGGTGCCTGGACTAAGAATCGAATGCGGATGTCTATCAAATGTCACTACAACTGGAATCAATAGATGTTCGTCAGCTGACTCAATAGCCTCAGCAAGCAATTGCTGATGACCTAGATGTACGCCATCGAACTTGCCTATGGTTATTGAGCTCTCAGGCAGCCCTGCTGGAATTTCTGCGGTAGATGAAACCGTAATCATTAGCGAACCCTCCTAATCCACCACAAACCGAACAA
>JAPLAJ010000058.1 GCA_026393335.1 Rhodoluna sp.
TGTTGGAATACCTTGTTGAACACCAAGGAATCACAATTTCCAGAGATGAATTAATAAGCACTCTTTGGGATTGCGCAGGTGGCCCAGAAGTCAACGGTAGAACCATAGACGTTCACATCCGAAGACTTCGTGCGGGACTAGTAGGTCACGAGGATATTGTTCGAACTATTCGTGGGGTTGGCTACCGTTTTGATAAGCACCCAGATGTTCTGATTGAAGGCATATAAAAAGTAGGCTTGCAACATGCCTGAATCTCTTGACTACGACGAGCTGATAGCTCGTCTAACCGATGAGACATTCAAGTTATTAGACCGCGGAATTGCAATGCCAATTATTGTCATTGATGGTCGAGCTGGATCAGGTAAATCTACTTTGGCTCTTGACTTGCAGAATGAACTTTTTAGATCTGGTGAATCAATGCCGAGAGTCATTCACATGGATTATCTCTATGAAGGCTGGACTGGTTTGGCTCAAGGTGCGGACTATTTGCAGAGATTTGTTCTAGGGCCTTTGTTGGCTAATGGAACTTCTTCCTGGCAGGAATACAACTGGGAGCTTGAATCAAGAGAACGTTGGCGTGAGTTCTCTGGTGGAACACCTCTAATAATTGAAGGCTGCGGATCTCTAAATAGATATACAAGCACTGTGGCTCACCTGACTGTTTGGCTAGATGTTTCAGTTGAGATTAGAAAACAGCGCTGGTTAGAAAGAGATGGCCACATCTTTGATAAATACTTTGACTCTTGGGCAGCTCAAGAACTTGACTTTATTGCTAGAGAGAAATCTCCCGAGTTTGCTAAGTTTGGTTTAGCTGGTTCTTCTGTTCAGTAGCCAGATTCTCAATCCGGCAATCAAGCTTGCGGTAATAAAGATTCCTGCAATTAGGTAAGAAGCGTTCTTCACAATTGGAATAGTGGCTGAGTAATAGCCAGCAAGGGTTAGCCCAGTTCCCCAAGCTAGAGCACCAACAAGGTTTGCACTAAAGAATTTGTAGTAGTTCATCTTGGCAATGCCTGCAACTACTGGAACAAATACTCTTGCCCAAGGCATGAACCTTGCGATCACAACAGCCCACCAGCCCCAGGCATTGAAAAGTGTCTCGCTCTTTTCAATTCCAGCTCTGATCCATTTGCCTTTTCTTTTATCTAGGTAGGGTCTTCCGTAGTGTCTACCTAGAGTGAAACCAACCTGATCGCCTAACCAGGCTGCGATGCCGACACCTGTTGCCATCACAACAATGTTTACTTCGCTAGCGTGCGCTGCTGCAATTAGACCAGCAGCGAAGACTAGAGAGTCTCCGGTAATGAAAGGAATGAATGCGCCAATTAGTAAGCCGGTTCCTGCAAAGACCAAACCCCAGACAGCAAGGTAAAAGAGGTTTGCTCCTAGGCTTGGAAACCAACCAGCTATTTCATTGCTGATTGATGTATAGATATGAACTTGCAATTACGGCTTTCCGTACAACATAACTTCGTCTAAGCTCAGACGAACTCGAGGAGCTACTTCACGTTCATAAGCTGGGCCTTCAAGCTGTTCTGCTGGTGCTACCTTGCCAACGGCGATGATCACTAGGACTTCGTGGTTATCATCAAGCTTTAGAAGTGAGTGCACCTCAGAGTGAACAATTCCACCAATGTGGTGGGTGTGTAAACCAATCTCCTGGGCCTGAACAACCATTGAAGCTGCAGCTAGTCCAGCATCGTATTTACGGCCAGTTATTTCTTTACCATCAGGCAAGCTCTTCTGAACTGCAATGACAATAAGTGCAGAGGCATCAGGGGCCCATGACTGGTTGAAACCAGTAAGACCTTTTTCACATAGTTCTTTGTGTAATTCATCGTTACGGCTAACAAATGCGAATCTCCATGGCTGCAGGTTGTTAGCTGAAGGTGCCCAGCGTCCTGCTTCAAGGATTGAAAGTGCTTCATCTTGGCTTAGAAGATATTCTCTGTTGAAAGATCTTGGGCTCCAGCGTTCTGCTAGAACAGGGGCAATCGGGGCAGCGGTAATCGCGATTTTGTTTGGTTGCATACTCTCTAGTCTAAACCCCTAGAGCTTTAGCTAGAACCTTGAGTAAGCCGTCAACATCCTCTTGCCTAGTGTCCCAGGCACACATCCAGCGAACCTGGCTCTTGCTGTAATCCCAGATATAGAACCAATATTCCTTTTGAATTTCTTCAATCAGTTCCATCGGCAGGATAGGGAATACTGCATTTGCTTGGGTAGGGTTTGGCACACTAACTCTGCCATTGGATTTAGCGGCTAATTCTCTTACTCCAGCATCTAGGGCTTTAGCCATGGCATTAGCGTGTTTAGCGCTGTTGATAGCTAGGTCATCTTTTAGTAACCCAATTAGCTGAACGCTCACAAAGCGCATCTTGCTCGGTAACTGCATTGAGGTTTTTCTAAGGAAAGGAATGCTTTGGGCTAAAGTTTTGGAGTTTAGAACTACAACTGCTTCAGCGGCAAGGGCTCCAATCTTGGTGCCGCCAAAACTTACTAGGTCCACTCCTGCATCGGTCGTGAATTCTTTGAAAGAGGCATTTAGCGCTGCAGCTGCATTAGAAAGTCTTGCCCCATCCATGTGTAGCAATAGGTTATTTTCGTGAGCAAAGTTAGCCAGTGCTTTGATCTCAGGAATTGAATACAAAGTACCCAGTTCTGTGGTTTGGGTGATGCTAATCACAGCAATCTGAGCTCTGTGAACAGAGCCAATATCGAATAGGTGCGGTTTGACTAGTTCCGGGGTGAGCTTGCCATCAGGAGTTGGAATAGTCCAGAGCTTGATGCCGCCCATCTTCTCCGGGGCACCGCCTTCATCGCTATTGATGTGGGCGGTCTCTGCACAGATCACAGCCTCCCAGCGCTTGAGTGCTGAGGATAGAGCAATAACGTTTGCTCCTGTGCCATTGAAGACTGGGAAAACCTCTGCCTCTGGGCCGAACTTCTCTTTGAATATGGCCTTGAGCTCGCCTGTTACAAAGTCATCTCCGTAGGCTATCTCGTGACCCTCGTTGACGCTCTGCATAAGTTCAAAAAGGCTTGGGTGCACACCAGCGTAGTTATCGCTTGCGAATCCACGCCATACTTTGCGGTCTTCAAGGCCCATTATTAGCTCCGGTTTCTTATGTTCTACCACTCTATTGTGCCCTATTCCTCTATTCGCTAATAGGAACAGTTAAGGTGTTTAATGTAGGGCAGGTGGCAAACTTGTAGGCAAGGAAAGGGTGGCAATGTCCAAATATCAAAGATCTGTTCTAGTTGTCGAAGATGAGCCGTTCATCATGGCACTTGTCTCTGACAAGCTCAAGAATGATGGCTTTAGCGTACATATGGCATCTTCAGCTCGTGAGGCAAGAAAAGTCACGGATGCTGAAGATATTGATGTAATCATTCTGGATATTGATCTTGGCGCAGGACCTAATGGCCTGGACTTTGCAGTAGCGATCAACAAGCTGCACCCTGAGATGGCAATTGTTTTTCTAACCCACGTAGCTGAACCTAAACTATTTGGTTACGATGTTAAGTCTGTGCCTAAAAATGCTGCTTACCTTCTAAAGAGTCGTCTATCTGATCCTGGAGTATTGAACCAAGCCATCGAAGCTGCTCTTCGTGACAAGGTTGGTCCTGAGTTTAGAGATGATCTAAATCCTTCTCATTCTCTAGTGAATGTTTCTAGAACTCAATTTGAAGTTCTAAGGATGCTAGCTAAGGGTTACTCGAACCAGCAGATTGCTCAAGAGCGTGGTACCACTCTTCGTGCTGTTGAGAACCTAGTTAACAGAGCTGTTGCTGCAGCGGGTATTGATGTTGAGTCAAAGACCAGTGCTCGAGTTATTGCTGTTAGAGAATTCGTAAAAGCTGCTGGTTTACCAGAATAAAGAATCTGGATCTACTGAAGCTTCTCTAAGTTGTTCATAATCAAGAATCAGGCATTCAATGCCTCTGTCTTCGGCAAGCGTTCTAGCCTGAGGTTTAATCTCTTGAGCTGCAAAGATTCCTCTTACTGGTGCTAAGGCAGCATCTCTATTCATAAGTTCTAAATATCTAGTTAGTTGCTCGACGCCATCTATTTCGCCGCGTCTTTTGATTTCAATAGCAACGCTTTGACCTTTGGAGTCTTTAGCAAGAATGTCTACTGGACCAATTGGAGTCATGTATTCACGTCTAACTAGTTTGGACCCTTCGCCAATTATTTCTATCTGGGCAGCCATAAGTTCTTGAAGGTGGGCTTCAACACCGTCTTTAATAAGCCCTGGGTCTTTGCCAAGTTCGTGATCGATATCGGTGTGTATTTCAAATATTTGAATCCAAAGAATATCTGCTGTTTTGGCTTGGCTTACTCGCCAGATCTCTTTAACGCCACTAGCTAGTTGTTCTTCTTGAGGTTCGTGAATTGAATAGTTACATGGAGGATTCATCCAGTTCAACGGCTTATAGGAACCAGTTTCACTGTGAATAAGGATGCTGCCATCGCCTTTGAGCATCAGTAGTCTTCTGGCTTTAGGTAGGTGGGCAGTGAGTCTGCCAGCGTAGTCAACCGAGCAGTCAGCTATAACAAGACGCATCTAACTTACTTCTTATTGAGCTTTGTTTCTATCTCTTCTAATCGTGTGATTAGGTGAGCTAGCGATTCATCTTGGTGGTCTAGATGTTTTTGTATTTTGATGGCTTCTTCTAAAACAGCTGCAGCATCTTCATAAGTCATTACTGCACGCTTTTCAGCAGCTGCTGCTTGAATGTTTTGTCCCACAATAATGATTGGCAGTAAAACTAGTTGTAAGAAAGTTTGAGCAATCCAAGCAACTATTAGTACTGGATCACCTTTCATGATGACCGCAGGCAAACTAACCAGTGTGATTGCGAAGAATATATAAGCTGCCCACATTGTTCCAACACGTTTGGTGATGCCAAAGCCTATTTTTTGATTTAAGGTCTTAGGTCCAACTCCAGCCAGAATTGCATCTGAGTTTACTTCTCTGTGTTTTTTACGGTTGGTGATGTGAGGGTGTGGTTCGTATTCAAACTTTGCTTTAGGAGCTTTATCAGCCATTAGGACTCGATGTCTAGTTTCATTCCGGCTGGAGCGGTAGTTACTGATTTGACTTGGATTCTCTGAACGCTGTGGCCAAGTTGCTCTTCAACTTTCTGCTTCAAAGTAGCAGGCTCAATCTCTACATAATCAGTTGCTAGAGAAAATCTCTGACTCACTCTTTGCGGAAGCACTCTAGGGTGATCCACTACAAACACAGCTAGTGCCAACAGGCCTGCGTACAAGCTCTGTACAGCGATGTCATATGCAGGTAACCCAAGGGTTAGACCCATGGCTAGGGCTACCAATAGGTAGGTAATCTCAGTCCAGCCCAGAGTGGTGGATCTCATACGAAAGATTGAGATAACGCTAAATAGGGCAAAACCAACCCCGATAGAGATGGTGAAAGTGCCCAGAGCGCCACCTAAGACAAAAAGGGTGATATTGACTAGGCAGATAGCCACAAAGACGTCTCTGCGCTTGTGGCGTCTATAAAAGAAGACATATGCCACTAGGTATAGCAAAACTAGGTTAATGCTGAGAGTCGCTAGAAGAAGCGGATAATCAATCGGGGTCACAAAGATAGACTAGCCTACATGGTTATCCAGAGAGGCCTTAGAAGGCTAGTAGCGGGCTTATCAACCCTTGTTTTGAGCTCAGTTCTGCTGGTTTCCCCCGCTCAAGCTGCTAGCGCCTTGAAGGCAACGGACTTCTTCAACCCAGCCAAAATCCTTCGAATTGACCTAGATTTGCCTGCCCCGACCGTGGAGGCCCTGAATGATCCACAGACATTCAGAACCTATGTTCCAGGGGTTATCACCATGTCGGTTGATGGCCGAACCAGTGGTGATTTAGACATGGATATCAGACTTAAGGGAACTACGTCTATATCTGAGCTCGATGCCACCCCTAGCTTCAAGATAAAGTTCCCTAAAGGAGCTTCAGGAACTGGTTACCTAGGTCAACGCAGGCTTACCCTTAACGCTCTTACTCAGGACACAAGCAAGATACATGAGTACGGAGCATATGCTCTGTTCAATGCCATGGGAGTTCCGGCCTCTAAGACTGGTTGGGCGAGAGTTTATGTCAACGGTGTGGACCGTGGTTTATATCTAAATGTAGAACAGCCAGATGAAAATTTCATGGCAAAGAGATTTAAAGACATTACCCAACATGTCTACGAGGGTGTTGCTGTGCACGACTTCAAACCTGGTAAGGACTATGGCGATAATGTCACTGGCGCTTTCTTGGCTGATTACGGTTGGAAAGTGACTCCGAATAAAAATGATCTAACTAAGTTCATTGCTGTTGCTAACAATATAAATTCAGCCAGCTGGTATAAATCTCTCGAGACATATGCCGACCGACCTGCACTAATCAAATTTATGGCAGTAGAAAACTTCCTAGGTCACTGGGATGGATACACCGGACCTAACGTAAACAACTACTTCATTCGAAGTAACACCAGAGGCAAGTTCACTTTTATTCCTTGGGGGGCTGACCAAACCTTTGGTGAGAACAGGCGGACAAAATCCTTAGGAGATACATTCCTAACACCAATGCTTGCTAGTACTTCTACCCACCCGTGGTCACAAAGAGAAACCGCTAGGGGAATGCTCTATACCAAATGCATTACCTATACAGTTTGCAGAACTGCTTATCTAACGGAACTTAAAGCTGTATCAGCCATGGCTACCAAGATGAAACTTGGCACACTAATGAAGTCAGCCGCCGCTGTAATAAAGCCTTTACTGCTAAATCAATTCCCTGCTGGCTCTGAGGAGCTACAGATTATCGAGATGGAACAGGCTCGTTCAATTGCTTTCATCACTACTAGGCAAAAGGAAGTTGCTGCTCTAGTCAAGACCTACAAGATCAAATAACTAGCACTCCAGCTAGGTTCATGGTCACTGCAAGCATTACGATTCCACCGATACGGTAAACCCAACGCCACTTAGGCTGCATGATTGGTCGCTCTTCACCATCTTTACCCTCACGGCCAAACATGCCAAGTAATCCAATCAGGAATACAGGTATTGGTAGCAGCATGAACAGGTATTGAGGATACTCAGGGTTACCTTGGAGCCAACCGGTGATAACTCCAGCGCTAAGGCTAGAAACAATCAAGGTCAAAGCTAGACCTGGCACTCCTTGAGGAAGTATCTTCCATAACAAAGGCGAGTTAGGGAATCGATCTGAAAACCAACTCAAGATATTAGGCAGGATGAAGATGATGCTTCCGACCCAAACCTGCCAGACGTTTCCCATAAATGCCGCTGTTACGAAGATGAACAAGAACAATCTCATGGCTGTTGAAATAACCTTTTGGATCTGAGATGTTTCTGGAACTTCAGTTGGGTTGATCTTATCTAGACGCTTTGAGTAACCCCTAGCTGCTAGTTCTTCAAGCAGAATTCGAATTCCAATACCGATAGCTAGCGCAATTGAGAACTCTGCTGTGTGATTAGCAACAACCAAAGTTCTTCCTGCAAGGGCAGGAAGAGTGGCCACCATGGCAGATACCGACCAGCTCACGAAGAAAGTGAGAACTGCTAGGTCAACTATTCGATCCCAGAAATAAGCAAAGCTAGTTTCAAACTGCTTTCGAATCGCTCTAAAGGCAACACCAATGAGTGCTGGACCAAAACCTAAAAGCAGAACACCAAGCATCAAACGAATATCAGACACATCGCTAATTCCATACATGCTGATCATTCCAATTGAATAGACAAGTGTTGCTAGCAATCCTGAGAATGCGTCGAACATACCAAGCACGGCAATCGCTAGGAATAGCTCCCATGTTGGCGGTCTAAGTTCAATTGAAGGCTGCATCAAAGCAACAGTTGCTAATGCAACTCCTGTTATTGGCAGAGTTAGCCACATTGAACCAAAGATTGCTCGAAGGTATGCACCGTCATTTACAACTTTCGAAATAACAGGTGAGAAAGATGCCAAACGAACTGTGAGATTGTGAGTGAACGAATCCAAGAATGTGAACATACGGAAATTAAATATTGGGATTTTATCTCCCCAACCTTCCTTTGCCGTCGTGAAGGTTTCAACCGCTGCATCAAGGGTAGAAATTTCACCATCCTCAGCTTCAATGCTTTGAGCAACCTGTTCGCTTTCACCAGCCGCGCTAGAGCTGCTCTCTGATGCTCTAGCTCCACCGCCACTGCTACCGCTAGATCCACCTCCACCGGCTGCTCCAGCTACAGCACCGGCTACTGCACCAGCTACAACTACTGCGGTTCCCACTGCCTCTGCTACTGCCTTGATACCCTCAGGGCTAGCTAGCGGGTCATATGGCTGGCTAGGAGCGTTCTCATCGGTTTGAGCACCTGGGGTATCGGTTGTTGGCTCAACTGGAACCTCAGGATCAATTACCTCAGGAATGCCGTTAGGGCCAGCAATGCCGGTGAGGGTAATGTCTACTTGCTGAGGGCTCAGTAAGGTTTCTTCAGCGTTTACAGCCCTTGAATAACTGCCTAGGCCTTTACCGAATCCCGCTACCTTTGGGAGCGACATGTTGGTAACCACATCTTTACCGATAATGACAAGTCTGATCTTGTAATCACCAACTTTGGCGATTGTGAAGTCAGCAGAGTTTGCGGAGTTTCCTGTGAAGGAGCTTCTACCTAGGTACTGCCAAAGGTTGCCTGTCTCCATAAACGCAACAACATCAGATGCTGCTGCCATCTCAGCACTTACATTGAGTGTTAGTCGCACAGAGGAACCAACTTCAACTTGCTGAGTTGAAGCAAGCTGGATTTGTTCATCAACAGTTGAGTTGGTCAGATCGGTTAGAACTGTAACTGTTGGGGCTCCTGGAGTTGGTGCATATATTCCAACTTCTTTCATCGCATTCTGAGTTTCTGCATCTAAATCAGAGAAGACTCTTGCAACAGGATTTGGATCAAGAGAATCTGGTACTTGACCAGGATCTACGATAACTGTTGTTGCTTTTGTGGACTGCTCGGATAACGCAGAAACTACATCATCATATGGGCCTTTGTTTCCAGCTGCATCTCTTGCAGACTCTGACAATAGGGTTAGCCCGAATGTTCCATCGGTGCAGTTACCCAAACTAACTTGGAAATACTTTCCACTACCAATCACGTAGCCGACTTTGCAGAGCTTAGCTGTGCCAGCTGCTGGGGTAAAGCTAGCAGCTGATAACCCTTTGACAACCTCATCGAATCTCACATCAAATACGTGGCTGTTGGTCTGTAGGCTACCTGGCTGTAAAACAACCGTTGCCTCTGGGGCCACATCATCTTTGACCTCGACCTTGCCATAGATTGGCGATTGGTTAGCAAATCTAGGGCCTGCGTTACCAGATGAATCCATAACGCTGTTCTGTTTCAGAGCTATACCGAAACTGCCGGTCGAGCAGTTGGTAACTGTAACTTGATACCTTGATCCTTCACCGGCCAGCGAGCTGATAGCACAACCTTTGGCTGTTCCGGAGGCGAGGGTGAAGCTCTCTTGAGATAGACCTTGAATAACTTCATTAAAGTTCACCTCAAAGACCCTTGTTGGCTGATTTAGGGTTGTGCTCACCAAACTAATGCTCGCCTCAGGACCCGCAGAATCAATAACCACCGGCACGGAACTCACATCAAACACGGTTGCAACAAGCGTACCGTTGAGTTTAGATTTTGCTTCTTTCGGTGTCACGTTGAAGTAATAAATGTATGGGGCTTGGAGCGGTTTGTCGCCTGTGATGGTTACCTTCAGGGCCTGCAGTGCTGAGCCGCTGAAGAGAATATCCTGTGCTCCAAATGCTCGCTTGGATTTCAAGGTCAACTTGTATTGAATGACATTTGCAGATGTCGGATTACTTCCGAGTACCTCAAGCGATCTAGCTCCTAGAACAGGAAAGTATCTAACTACGATCTTGCCTGATGTAGACGCGTCTTGATATTTGCTAACAGCTACTTTTCCACCTGCTGGGGTGTTCTTACCAGCATTACCTCCGCGGGCAGCCGATTCATTTCCAGAGGCTTTGAATAGTGTTCCACCTAAACCACCGAGAACTCCACCACCGCCGCCACCGGCACCTCCACCGTCTCCATATGGATTTCCTGTGGTTGAAGTTCCTGCTCCACCGGTTGAACTTTCTGTGTAATCCGGATCAGTTGAGCCACGTGTAGACCCATTAACAGAGTTTGCACAACCACCTCCAGCTCCCGCACCTGCTGCGATGAATCTCTCTTGATCGATATCAAGGATTGTGGCTGCACCTCCACCGCCACCAGCACCAGAGGATCCGATCGGTCCAGTGTTACCACCTCGACCACCGTTGTAACTGTCGCCCAATAGAGAGGTGCCGCCAAGGCCTCCGCCTGATGCATTTCTATTGCTTGCACCGTCAGCTCCCTTTTCACCTGGGTAAAGATATAGAGTTCTGTTGGATAAGTCTGAGTATTGAAGAAATAGATAGCCTGCATCGCCACCATATGATCTGGCGCAAAGACCGCCATCAAGTCCACCTGCGCCACCGGCTGCTCCATAGACTTCGATTTCAATTTCACCTAGGCCTTTTGGAACTGTATAAGACTTGACGCCATCGGAATAAGAGTAGGTTTTTTCACAGACTTCGCCAACCAGTGTGAAACCTGGAATGCAGTCATCGGCGGCATGAGCTAATGGGCTAGCTGCGAGGCTGAAGCCTACGCCTAGCGAGATTGCTACAAGTGAATTGACAAGTTTCCCTAGTGCTTTGCTCATTTGAGACCGCCTAAATACTTTGGTATTAATACCCATCTTATTTAAAACAGTAGTCAGTGTGTCTAAAGTTCTTCGCTTAATCGAATGTGTTTAGGCAGAGCCGAGTCGCGGGTTTGAGTTACTTAGATCCGTACTCAGAGCAGACTCTGGCAACCTCATCTTTAGCCTGGGCGGTGAGAGTTCCCATTTCCTTTAGAACTACTGAACCTTCAGGCTCTTTGTCCAACAGTGCAAGGTATTGTCTTGAAATATCAGAAAAATTGATAAACAGATTCTGTAAAGACCTATTTCCTGCAGATTCTCCAATGACCCTGATCTCAGACAAGAATGTTGGCACATCTTCATCTAGCTGCGGAATTTCTAATGCTGCATATCTATTACAGGCAGCTCTATCTTGTGATCTAAGTGCACCGTTATAAGCACCAAGCGGAACAATCACTGCAAAAACCAAAAGAGCGACGCCAGCATAAATGAAATATCTGGTTCTTATCTTTGGGTTAATTGCTCCTGGATCTGGTGCAGCCTTAAACATTAAAGCTGCTCTTATGTTTAGTGCAACAGAGATTAGTGTGCAGATTAAGGCAAGCGCTAGTAACTGCGGTGATGAGAATCTGAGCAATCGATACATTGCCTGGAAAATTTCAGCATAGCTTCGCTCGGGAAAGCTAAGCGCGGTTGGAATTATCAAAATAAAGGGCAGTACCAGAATTATTGCCGCCGGCGATAAAGCTAGCCAGAACTTTAGAGTGTGACTCAGTTTTGTAGCAGCCAGACCTGCGGTCACAAGGTTTAGAAGCAAGAAGACTAGATAAATAATCACAATGCTTCTAAGCGCTAGAGCATAATCTGCATAGTCTTCGCTACCAAGGACCCCTAAATACTCAGGCAATGGGAACCAGTAGCTAATAGGCCAGAATAGGACTGCCGAACTCAGGGCCAATAGCAAGCCTGCTCTGAAGTGTTTTAGACGATCTGCCATGTATCTCTCCTAGATGAACTTTGAGTTAAGCCTAGCCCCGAGAATGTCTCAAAGTTGGTCAACTAACTGGCAGAATATAGGGGATGAAAGATTTGACTGGAAAAACAGCCCTTATTACTGGAGCAAGCTCTGGCCTTGGCGAAGCTTACGCACTTAGGCTAGCTAGCCTAGGGGTCAGAGTTATTTTGGTAGCTCGCAGAGCCGATCGCCTCAGAGAACTTGCTGATCGAATCACCTCTGAGCATGGTATTTATGCCGCAAGTGTTTTACCTATGGATCTAAGCGCTAGAGACGCTGGGTCAACTCTTGCAAAGATTCTCAAAGGCCGTGGCACTCAGATTGATATCTTGATCAACAACGCAGGTTTTGGTCAAACAGTGAATTTCGTTGAGGAATCTAATAAGTTCATCGTTGATGAACTAACCGTGAACATCCACACCCTAGTTGAACTCACTCACGCATTCCTACCTGGCATGGTCGAGCGTAAAGATGGAATTGTTATTAACATCGCCTCAACAGCAGCCTTCCAATCATTGCCATACATGGCTGTCTATGGAGCAAGCAAAGCCTTTGTGCTCTCTTTCACTGAGGCTCTCTGGGGTGAAACCAAGAACACCGGAGTCAAAGTTTTAGCTGTTTGCCCTGGTCCAACTGCTACTGAATTCTTTGACGCCAATGGAACCACACCTGCTTTGGGCAGATTCATTAGAACTTCTGAAAATGTGATTGACTCAACTTTCAAAGCGCTAGAAAAAGAGAAATCGCCTGCCGCAGTAATCGATGGCTCTCTGAACAAATTGACAGCCTTATCAAGCAGATTTGTAACCAGAAAAGCTTCGATCAACCTATCCGGCAAGATTATGAAGCCTAAGGAAAAGAACTAGTTCTTCCTATCGATGCTGAACGCGTTAGCTAGTTCACGCCACCACGCACCATCAGGTAAGTCAAATCGTTGCCAACCAATATCAGGTCTGTTGATCTGCATGGTCGTTGATCCTCCGCCATCCAAAAGAACAGCATCCGTTGCACCCAATGACATTAGCCACTCAGCCATCTGGCTTGAAGTGGATCCACCTTGGCGATAGCCAAAGTCGACCGCATCGAATCCTCTGCTTGAAGTCATCAGCCAGACCTGACCATCCTGATTCCAGCCAATAGCCGATCTCGGTCTGTGTTCTTTGTTGTGAAGTGCACAAATCCAAACAAGCTTGCCCCCCTGAACAATTCTTGGTCCGCGACCGGCAGCTGTCACAAACTGATTCTTTCCTTCTGCCTGATAAGCCCTAGAAAGAGTAATTTCGTCGCCCACCTTGAACTTGCGGGCAGTAGTTGAGGCAGCACTGCTGTTTGCCTGAATTATGTATCCGCCTGCATCAACTCTTGTTTGGAAACCATATTTGTATACATTTCTAACAAAAAGCTTTCCGGTTGTGTCTGGAACTATTCTCAACGTGGTGCGTCCTGCTCTAGTTGTGTCACTAAAGTCACTGTCAAAAAGAGTTGAGCTGCTAGCGCTGAGATTTGTGTAGTTCACAGAATCAAAAATTAGAGTATTGGACTTACTTGAGATAGATCCGGTTGCTGCCACAGTATCTGCCGAAATAGTATCTTCGAATGCAGGAACAGGTGGCAAGCTAATTTTCACTGCTGATTTAACTTTTAGTTTGGCAATAATCGGAGCTAAATACCCCTTAACTTGAATCACAGTTCCTGACTTAGAACTAACCGCCGCTCCATTTGGATAGATTTTGTAAACCTTACCTGCCTTCAGCACCAGAGTAGTTTGGCCTTTGGGTGTAACTGGATTGAAGTAGTTGGTCCTATAAACAACCAGCGAGGTGCTACCTGGGGAAGGCTGGTTCACGCCAGATATGTTGAATTTTCTTGTGCCTATAGTCAACGTTCCAGTGCTTCTATAGCCCTTAGCATCAACTACGTTCCTTCGGGTGAGTCCCACTACCCCGGTTCGTCCCGGTGGTGAATATAGAACCTGGCTGTCCTGAATCATTGCGCTCCAAGGACCACTTGAATCAAAGTAGTCGCCATTGAGGCTACCAATAGATCTTGGATTGGAATTTGAGAGCACTCGTAAATCTTGAGATCTAGGTATGCCTTGGTGAAGCACACCAAAAGTTATGTAGCGGAGATTACCCGTGACAATGGAAACTTTTGCACCTAGTGAAGATAGGGACGCGTTTTGTGCATCAGAACCTGGTTGCCACTGCCATGACTGTGCTTTCACACCTTGGCCAAGGGAAAAATCAGTTGTTTGATGTGCCTTATCCAGAGTCGGGGTATAAATGCAATCTGAGTTAGCCGCAGCCGCTGGCATAACTCCAGCCAAAGCGAAACCGGTAGCCGAGATGAACGCGATTAGCTTGATAGCTCGCCGCTTTGAATTTCTCTCTCGCTTTTTCATAGAACCTTCAGACTATATCAGGAAATAGGTAGGCTTGGATAATGTTAGTCAAACGTAAATCAGGGTTAGTTCTAGTCCTGATTGTGGCTGTTTTGACTGGGAGTTTGCTGAACAGCACACCTGCAAGTGCAGCCTCTTATTATGTAGAAGGCACCGACGCAGCCGCAGTAATGTTTGACCCGCTAATGGTCAACGACTTCTCAATGCAAATGTCTCCAGAGGATTTCGACTCGCTCAAATATCCAAATGTTGGATGGGATTACGAAGGTGATTGGAGAGAGACTCGAATGAGTTTCACTATGGCCGGCAAGGTTTATGGGCCATATGTAGTAGGTGTGCACCTCAAAGGTGCTTGGGGTTCCTGGCGCGATGTCACAGGTAAAGCTGCATTCAAGATCAAGATGGATGCTTATGTGGAGGGTCAAACACTCTTTGGCGTTAGCCGGATCACTCTAAACAACATGGTTCAGGACCCTAGCTACATTCATGAGTCGTTGACCTACAGGTTGTTTAGAAATCTAGGTATCCCCGCCCCTAGAACCGGCTACGCAAACGTCTCTCTAAATGGAATCAATTACGGTTTACATCTGAATGTTGAAACTCCTAACAAACAAATGCTCAAGCGTTGGGGTGTGTCTAGCAAGCACATATACAAAGGAGCGGTTCCCTACTTCCCTGACTTCTATCCAGGTTCTGAGTGGATGTTTGCCATCGAGTCAGGTAGCGAGACAGATATTTCTGACCTAACAAACTTTTTGGAGATTAATCAACTTGAAGGTGCAAACTGGTGGAACGAAATCTCTAAGGTCACAGACATGGAGCTGCTGACTCTAGGCTGGGCAACCGAGTATTTCACTGGTCACTGGGATGGCTACGTCTTGAACCGAAACAATTACTTCGTCAACTTTGACGATAAGGGTAAAGTACTTCTCCTCCCATGGGGTGTGGATCAGACTTGGAACGGAGCGCTAGATTACTGGAGTTCCCCTGCTCTAATGACAAATAAGTGCTGGGGCTATGAAACTTGTGCAGCCACATATCGCCAATCAATGGCTAAGGTAGCGCGCATTGCCAAGAGCTTAGATCTAGCAACAATGGCGAGAAGCATATCTGCAGTTATCAGGCCACACATAATGTCGGACGCATTTGGTCCTGGTATTTACACTGCTGTAGCTAATCAAAATAATACAATTTGGAGACTCAAGGATCAATTAACCATCCTCAGCTCAATAGTGCAGCCATACGACACCACGTTGTCCAGTGTTCGTGTGAACAGCATTGCCTATAGTCCTGGCCAGCAAGTATTCCTGCCTGCAGGCACTAAAACCGTAAGCCTTCAAGTCACGACAACCCAAACCAATGCTAAAGCTGCCATTCAACCTATGGGTACTCTGCGGCCAGGGCTAAATAGTGCCTTTGTTGTCGTCACATCCTCTGATAAGAAACACATCAATACACACAAGATAGCCCTGTACGTTTACTCAGATATAACCCTGAAATCTACTATTTCATTTCATGCCAACGTAGCCGTGCCAACGTTTAGTGGCCTATCCAACACAGGCACTCTTGGCACCAACCTAGAATTGAATACTGATCTATCAATAGACTTTACGATGCTAAAATCAAAGACCCTCACCACTGCCAAGGCTAAAGCTATTATGGCCAATCGCGTGAAATATGTGCTTACAAACCTTTCCAAACGAGGCATCGTACCTGCCAAGGTCACTCAAACACTGACCTCTACCGGATCAGCCAACAATCTAACGGTTATAGCAAAGTTCAAAAAGTAGTTCTTAGAGCTTAAACAAAAGAAGCCCCTGGAGAACCAGGGGCTTCTTTTTTGTATCTCTTAGTAAGAGTAGATCGTGACTAGTGCACCCTTAGCCTTTTTGGCCTTCGGGTCTGGTACTAGCTGATACACGGTAACAGTCTTGAATCCATTAGTCTTCAAAGTCTTGAAATACTTCTGAATGTTAGCTGCACGCAGTGGACCTGCAGTTACCTTGTCCTTAGCGATCAAGAAGTTATTGGCAACAACTACAATTCCAGCAGTTCCCTTTATCTTCTTTAGAGCCGCAGTAATAGCTGCATTACCCTTGGCGTTGGTCTTCTTGTCAACTGTTACTACTCCGACCTTAGGGTAAGGAATAACAATAGTGTCAATCTGCTTAGGCACGATTGCTGTGACTGTGTAGGACTGAGTAGTCTCGTCTTCAGCAGTAACAGTAATTGTCAAAGTGTTAGGTCCGATTACAAGTGAGTCTCCACCTGAAACTTCGTAGGTAGCAACAGTGCTCTCGGTTGAACCACCAATCTCAGCTGAAGTTGCACCCTTAGCAAGTGCAATCACAGATCCCACTGTTACCAGCGCACCATTTACAGTGAAGGTCTTCAATCTCTTGTCCGGTGAAAGTGCAACCGGAATGGTGATTGAGTAACTTGCTTGTTCTGCAGAAGAGTCTCCAGGGGTAACAGTGATTCCGATAGTGTTCTCACCCGCAACCAAACCTGTGACGTTCCATGTGTTAGCCACATTGCCCTTGGCCACAGTAGCTTCTCCGCCATCGAACTCAAGCTTGGTTCCATTGCCTAGGCCGATAGCTTCAGCCACTGTTGGCTCAACAAAAAGCGAAACAGATGTTGTGCCGCTGGCCAAAGGAGTCTGTAGTCCACCAGAGCCATCAACGCCAAGTGTGATTGTAGTTGTGTTTACCTTCACGGTCTTAAGTGTTGCGTCAGCACCACCTACATAGACCTTCAGCTTGTAAGTCTTCGCCGAAGCGATACCAGCCTGAGGGATAACTTGGATGCTGATTTCGTTCACACCTTTTTCAACACCAAACACCCGAGCCACGGTCGGTAACAGTGTCTTACCATTAGCGATTACATCTGATGTGTCACTCTCGGCCTTAACCTGAATGCTTACGGTTGTGGCAGTAACAGGAACATTTACAAATCCAGTTGGATTATCTAGCAGCTCTAGATCTACTGCTTCACCGTTCACGAATAGTCCAGCATCTGGGTCGATATTGTTGTTTGTGCTGATTGCTAGAACATTCAAAGTAACTGTGTAGCTCTCGCTGTCTCCATTAGCAGCAGTAACTGTAACAGTCAGTGTGTTTTCGCCTTCAACTAGAGGAGTTGTTCTTCCATCACCAGTAACGATAAATGAAGCAGTCGCATCTGTGGTTTGAGCTTTCACATTTACTCTGGTTGTTCCATAAGGAAGGTCGATTGGGTCTCCAGTTGATCCATCAACACCGTTAACCAAGAAGGATTCAAGAGTAGTGTCATCGCTAAGAATAATCTCTTCAACAGTGACTGTAACTTCAACAACATCAGTAGCTTCACCATTAGCAGCAGTAACAGTAACAGTCACAGTGTTCTCACCAGCAACCAACTCAGCGTTACCCTCAACCACAAACGAAGCAA
>JAPLAJ010000127.1 GCA_026393335.1 Rhodoluna sp.
TCCAGTAAAGATTTGGAAGAAGCTATAGACATAGGCCACTACAACACCAAGTGACACCAGTGTGTCCATGGTTGCTGTTTTCAATCGCAGGTTTTTTATGGCTGCTTCGTGGAAAGGCCAAGCCACCCAGGCTGCTACTGGAAATGTGAGTATGGCTGCTATCTGGTTCCAGTTATTAGGCATTAGTTCATGGAACATGCTAATTATGGCAACAGGAATTGCAATTAGGGCACCAATAATCAAGCGCCAGAACATCAGAGTGAGAGTGCCACGATCATTGCCTACTTCGTAGCCAGCATCTCTAACTGCTTGAACTAAGACATCTCTATCTACATCTGAGTTAGAGCTAACGTGGGCTGTTTCACTAGCGAAGTCAACGTATGCAGATACGCCAGTAACTTTATTCAGGTTCTTTTCTACGCGCCTTGCACAAGCTGTGCAGGTCATCCCCTGAATATCAAGTTCTAACTTAATTTGTAGCCAGCCTCTTCAACTGCTGCTAGAACTTGGGCTTGGTCAACACTGTCGTCAACACTTAGAGAAGCTGTGCCAGATTGAGATGAGACCTTTACATCCGCAGCACCTGGAAGCTTTGATAGTTCCTTGGTTACAGACATCTCGCAGTGACCACAGGTCATACCCTCAATTTTTAGATCGATAACTTTAGACATTATTTCCTCTCGTTAGTCCAATTATCCCACCGATGTTAGTAGCCCTGACCTAAGTACTCTTGAGGCTGAATGTTTGCCCACAGAGGCTATAAATCTCTGGTTTTCAGGGATAGCATTTAGTCATGAAAAGATGGCTAAAGAGAACTGCATTAGTAACGGCGCTACTTTCATTACCCTTTGGGCTAACGGCTTGTTCTAACTCTGCAACCGGTGTGGACCTAAACGATGACATGCACCATGACTCTTCTCACAGCATGCCCATAACTGATCGCCAGAGCTTTGCCCTTGCCATGATCCCCCACCACCAGCAAGCTATTGACCTTGCTGAACTAGCCTTCAAGAACTCATCTAACCCAGACTTATTGGCTTTAGCCTCACAAATACAATCTGAACAAGCAGCAGAAATCACAAAGATGACCGCCTGGCTTGATGAAAAAGCTCCAGACATGACGATGACCATGGAAGGCATGCTTTCCCCAGAGCAGATCTTTACCCTCTCAAACTACAATGGTGCTCTTTTCGACAAAACCTGGGCTAACTTCATGTATCTGCATCACATGGGGGCAATCGAAATGACTAACAGGGTTTTGGAATTAGACGACAAGGACCTAGCCGACTTTGGTCGTGAAATCATCTCGCAGCAAGGTATTGAATTAGACGCCTTAGCCAAGTTGGGCAAGTAGTAGACCTAAGTTCTATGAATAAAGCCCCGAGGTCTAATGATCTCGGGGCTTTATCTTTGTGGACCTAAGGGGATTTGAACCCCTGACCCCCTGCATGCCATGCAGGTGCGCTACCAGCTGCGCCATAGGCCCGTGTAACTCAACTTAGATTACTACAAATACTGGACCCTAGTTTGGCCGAGCCAAACTATGTGGGGTGGCAAAAGATTTTTGAAAAATTATCGGCAACTTTTCAGGTTTAGGCGTGTCGCCTGCTATTTGTATGCCAAAGTATAGGTACGTCAGAACTGGATAACGGGACTCAAAGCCCACAGTTGTATGACGGGTTATCACTGTTTTACCCCATCTAATAACCCATCGAAAGGTTAGTCAATTGACTACATCCAAATTAAGCCTAAAAGGCCGCATCACAGCACTATCCGCATCCCTAGCGGTTGCAGCACTAGCTCTAACTGGTTGTTCAGCAGCCACAGAAAAAGCAGACTTCGGAGACCTAAACGTCCAGTTGTCTTGGATCAAGAACTCAGAGTTTGCTGGTGAGTTCTACGCAGTAGAGAACGGTTACTACACAGACGCTGGTTTCTCATCAGTGAACCTAGTAGCAGGTCCTGCAGCTACCGAAGCTGAAGTTCTTTCAGGTAACGCACTAGTTGGTATTGCTAACCCAATCTCAGCTGCTCCAATCATCTTGGGTGAAGGCGCACCGCTAAAGATCATCGGTACCACATACCAGAAGAACCCTTTCACCATTCTTTCTTTGAAAGAAGGCGGAAACATCGCTACTATCCAAGACCTAATTGGTAAGCGCATTGGTGTTCAGGCTGGTCCTAACGAGACTTTGTTCGATGCATTGCTAAAGGCAAACGGTATCGATGCAAGCAAGGTCACTAAGGTTCCAGTTCAGTACGATCCAGCCCCACTAGTAAGCGGTGAAGTTGATGGTTTCTTGGCTTATGTAACCAACGAATCATTCGTTGTTGCAGACCTGGGTTATGAAGTAACCAACCTGCTATTTGCTGACAATGGTCTTCCATTTGTTACTGAGAGCTTTGTTGTGACTCAAGACTCAATCGATAACAACCGTGCTGCCCTAAAGGCATTCCTAAAGGCAACCATCCTTGGTTGGAAAGATGCAATTGCTAACCCAGATGGTGGCGCAGACCTTGCTCTGAACAACTTCGGTAAGGACCTAGGTCTAAACGCTAAGAAGGAGTACTACCAGTCAAAGACTCAGAACGAGATCTTGGTTCAGACAGACGAGACTGCAGCAAATGGTCTATTCACAATCAGCGATGCAATGATGGCTCAGAACATCGAAACCCTTGCAGCTGCTGGATACACCATCACAGCAGAACAGCTATTTGACATGAGCCTGCTTGCTGAGGTTTATGCAGAGAACCCTGACCTAAAGGGCTAATCAACAAAATGCCAAGTAACACCGATGCCACTACTCAGAGCAACCACGCTCTGGGTAGTGGCATCACCATTTCCAATTTATCCAAGACCTTCAAAATAGGTAAAGAGAAGATTGTCGCTATCGACAATGCTTCCCTGCAAAGCGATAGAGGCTCTTTCCTCTCGCTTCTAGGTCCATCTGGTTGCGGTAAGTCAACCATTCTTAGAATTCTTGCTGGCCTTGAGACTCCTTCTTCAGGCTTTGCTACCGTGGACGGTAAAGATCCTCAAGATCTTCGTAAGAACCACGAACTAGGTATCGCCTTCCAAGATTCAGCATTACTTCCTTGGCGATCAGTTGAATCAAATATCACTCTTCCTCTTGAAATCTCAGGTGAAGAGCAAGACCCTAAGGTTCTAGCTGACATCATCAAACTTGTTGGATTGCAAGGCTTTGAAAAGGCTAAGCCTGCTCAGCTATCCGGTGGTATGAGGCAGCGTGTCTCTATTGCTCGTGCACTCATTGTTCAGCCTTCAGTGCTGTTGCTAGATGAACCTTTTGGTGCTTTGGATGATATGACAAGACAGCGTTTGAATCTTGAGTTACTAAGGATTTGGACTGAGAAGCCTGCTACGACTCTGATGGTTACCCATGGAATATCTGAAGCTATCTTCTTATCGGATCAGGTAGCTGTGATGAGTGCTAGACCAGGACGTATTCAAGAGATCATTGAAGTTAATCTTCCTCGACCTAGAAACATTGAGATGATGCGATCTCCTGAGTTCCATACTCTTGTTGACCAGGCATCTGAGTTACTCTTTGGTGCTCACGGTGAGTTAGCTACCGATGACTAGCAGCCGCCCCAGGTATCTAGGGGGCACCCTAGGGTCTATAGCAATCATCGGGTTATGGTGGATTTCTGCAGTTACCTTGTTTGCAAGAACTAACTCCGCAGGAGAATCTGTTACCGGCTCTATCCCCACTCCCCTTGAAGTAATCCAAGGCTTTGGTGCTGATGGTTTTGAGTTCTATTTCAAGAATGCTTCGATTACTTTGACTGAAGCTGGCATTGGTTTTCTTTTGGGAAACATCGGAGCTATTGCCTTAGCTGCTGTTGCTTTGGCTTTGCCTAAGTTCGAAAATCTTGCAACTCAGATAGCTGTGATCACCTATTGCATACCTATTGTGGCCATCGGTCCCATCATTCGTTTGGTCTTAGGTGCTCCTGGTGTTGGCGAACCAGCTGGAGCTGCTATTTCATTAGCTGCTTTGAGTGTTTTCTTCACCACCATGATTGGTGTTCTAACTGGGGTCAAATCAACAGATCAGGCAAGTCTTGATGTGGTTACTGTTTACGGTGGTAACTCCTGGCACAGACTAATCAAGGTTCAGTTACTCTCGGCTTTGCCATCAGTGTTTGCTGCCCTAAAGATTGCAGCTCCTGCATCTTTCCTAGGAGCAATACTTGGTGAGTATGTTGGTGGCCCTGATATCGGCTTTGGTCCAGCATTAGTAAATGCACAACAGAGTTTAGAGGTGGCTAGAGTTTGGGGCTTAGCGCTGGTATCTGGAGCTATTGCAGGTCTTGGTTATTATCTCTTTGGCTTGATTGCTAGAA
>JAPLAJ010000076.1 GCA_026393335.1 Rhodoluna sp.
GTCAAGAACAAAGTTGCCGAGCTGAACATTCCAGGCTTCAAGAACAAGGTTGCCTCTGTAATCAATAACGCATACATAGCTAAAGAAACTAGATCTAACCCAGATGTTGGATCTGCTGCTTTCTGGCAGAACTGGTTAGATCTCTTCTTCCCACAAAGAACCCAAGCGTTAACAGTGTTCCTGAATACCCGTAACCCTGAGGCACCAACTCTAAGTATCAATGGGCCAAGCACCGTTGGAAGTACATTGAAGGCTGTGGCTAGCACTTGGGATTACACAGCAACGCTTAGCTATCAGTGGTTGAAAAACTCGCAGCCAATAGCCAATGCCACAGGAACTGACTACACACTTTCTTCAGCCGATGCGAACTCATTGATTTCAGTAAGGGTGAGCTCTTCAAAGGGTTCACTCCCGTCGGCTTCTACTACCTCGGTAGCGGTGTTGGTATCGAATCCTCAACTACCATCAGCATCAATAACCGGTGATGCTCGAGTAGGTGCAACTCTGGTTGGTAATCCGATTGCAAACGGCACAACTTCTGTAAGTTACAAATGGTACCGAGATGGAAGGCTGATTTCTGGATCCACTGGGGCTACCTACATACCAACAATTTCTGATTTACAAAAATCTATTTCACTTGTTACTACAGTTACCCAACCTGGATATCCTGTAGCCGTTTCATCAAGCTCTGCCCGACTTATCGGTTTAGGAGTTTTGACTAAACCAGATCTCTCGTTAGCTGGAGTTGCAGCTACTGGAAACACTTTACTTATCAACGCACAGATTCCTGTCGGGGCGAAAGCAACATATCAATGGCTAAGAGATGGCCAGCTAATCACAGGATCTACAAGAACCGAATACAAAGTTAGAGCTGAAGATATGAACACTGTGATTACTGCGAAAATCAATCTGACTCGAACTGGTTACTCACCTAGTTCAGTAACCAGTGTTGGACTAAGAGCTGTGGCAGGTGAGCTAAAAGAGCCCGACTCCAACTATTTCTGGAATAGCTTCAGTCAACAAAACACTTTCTGGGCAGTTAGGTTCATGGGATTCTGGAGTCAAGTTCACTTACCAGTGGCTACGAAATGGTGTTGAGATCTCTGGTGCAACAGCAAAAACCTATCGAGTAGCTTCTATCGATATTGGAAAGCAGCTAGTTTTCCGAATCAGAGCAACCAAAGATGGCTATAAAACTCTAGTCCTGAGTTCTGGTGCGCTTAGCGTCAACTAGTTTCTAAAACAGTGAGCTAAACATTGTTGACATGAAAATGTAAATTGGTATTCCAACTAACAAGTTGAATGGGAATGTCACACCGATGCTTGCAGTAAGTGGAAGAGATCCATTCGCCTTAGGCAATGCTATGGAAACCGTTGCAGGAGCAGCAATATAAGAAGCGCTTCCCGCTAACACAGCAAGTATCGTGCTACCGCCAATCGAGAGTCCACATAGGGTACCCAAAAGCGCACCAAGTGTTCCTGCAAAAATTGGGAAAGCAATGGCAAAGACAAACACCGGCAGCCCAACGTGCTTAATCTCATTCCAGTTTGAACCTGCAATGTAACCAAGGTTTAGAAGGAACAAAGCTAATAGACCACTCTGAGTGTCGACAAAGAATGGGACAACACTTTCATAACCAGATTCACTAGTTACTACACCCAATAAAAGACCACCGGTTAGAAGTAAGACGGTCTTACCAAATAGAACTTCTGTTGCTGTTTCTCTCCAGTTCACTCTTGATTGTGAAGCTCTTGATCCAAGATAAACACCGACTACCAAACCTGGTATTTCTAACAAAGTAAGAAGCGCTGTTGCAAAACCTTCGACTTGAATTCCTGTGTTCTCTAAATACAGCAAAGCAGCTGTGAAGGTCACAAGAGAAGTCGAACCATAGTGCGCAGCAAAGGCTCCTCGGTCATCGACGCTGAGAGCTTTCACTCTTGCTAAAACATAGAAAGCAATAACAGGAATGATAAAACCAAGAGCCAAAGTTACAGATGCCGCTGGTAAGAAGCTTTCGATGGTTACACCCTTGAGTGAGTGCCCACCTTTGATGCCGATACCCAACAAGAGATAAACAGAGATGAATTGATAGACCGGTTCAGGAATTCTGATATCACTCTTGAGTCTTGCAGCCAAGAATCCCAACAAGAAACACAGTGCAACCACTGAGGTGAGGTTAGCTTGAGCTATTGACCAGTCGATCTCCATAAGATTTACTTTCTTTTTGCTTTAGAGGCCTTCGCGAACCTGAATAATGTTTCCATCAGGATCGTTGCCATCGGCGTAGCTCCAGTTGTTGTGTTCTTGAACTTCACTCTTTATTCGACCACCTGTGCGACCAGCAGCCAGACGAGCGTTATCGATGCTGTGAACTTCAAAGACAGGTTTAATTGGGTTATCTTCACCCATGGTTGGCTCTGTTCTGAATTCCTCAGGTAAAAGATGTATCAAAACTTCATTGCCTAGACCAGATACGCTAGCGAAACCTTCTGATCGATAGGGACTGTTATCTTCAAAAAGAGCTGAATAAAAGCCAACAGATTTTTCTAGATCAGAAACCCAAATCACTACTGTTGTCATTTGCTAGCACTCCACCACATTCACAGCAAGACCACCCAGTGAGGTCTCTTTATACTTACTAGACATATCTAACCCTGTTTGACGCATAGTTTCAATTACAGTGTCCAGGGAGATCTTGTGACTGCCATCGCCTAGTAGTGAAAGTCGCACCGCGGAGACCGCAGTCCCTGAAGCAATCGCATTTCTTTCAATACAAGGCATCTGCACAAAACCACCAACAGGATCACAGGTTAGCCCTAGGTTATGCTCCATGGCTATCTCAGCCGCATTCTCTATCTGCTCGACTGTGCCACCTAATACAGCAGCTAATCCAGCTGCTGCCATAGAACAAGCAGAACCCACCTCTCCCTGACAGCCAGCCTCAGCTCCTGAGATGGATGCATTGCGCTTATAAAGAGAACCAATTGCAGCTGCTGTGAGCAGGTAGTCCCTGGCAATCAACTTGGAATCAACATCTTTGAACTTCATAGCCCAGTATCCAACCGCTGGGATAATGCCCGCCGCACCATTAGTTGGAGCGGTGACAACTCTTCTACCTGAAGCGTTCTGCTCATTGACTGCTATCGCATAAGCCTGTAGCCATTCGTTAGAGACCTCGTTTGCATCTGAAACATTATTTAGTTGCTCTGCCATATCGGCCGCTCTTCTATCAACTGCTAGATAGCCAGGTAACACACCTTTAGTCTTTAGTCCTTCTTCAATGCACAATTTCATTGCATTCCATATCGCATCTAGTTTGATATCTAGATCTAATTCACCATGGAGAAAGACTTCGTTAGCAAAAGCTATTTGAGCGATTGTTTTGTTTTCTCGGTTACATATCTGCAACAGCTCATCGGCACTTGAGAAATGATATGGAACCTCTGACCTATCAGCTTTATGAATGTGATGATCTGCTTCAACAAAACCACCACCAACTGAGTAATAGGTTTGCTCGAGTAAGCTCTCACCATTGGCATCTAAGGCTTGAAATCTCAAACCGTTTGAATGCTTAGGCAATCTAATTAGCGGCTGAAAACTAAAGTCTTTTTCACTAAATGAAATCTTGTGACCAAGTAATTCAATTGATGAAGATTCAATTGCTTTATCCCATGCGGTTAGCACATGATCTGGATTACAGGTCTCTGGTGTTTGGCCATGAAGTCCAGCGACTATGGCATTGGTTGTTCCGTGGCCTGGCCCGGTAGCACCGAGCGATCCGAATAGTTTGACGCTAACTCTACTTGTCAGCGACAGCTTGCCTTTAGCATCAACTGCTTCAGCAAAGAGCAACGCTGCTCTCATAGGTCCCACCGTATGCGAACTGGAAGGTCCGATTCCGATGGTGAATAAATCTAGCGCCGAGATGTAATCTGGCATGGTTTAAGCCTAACCAGATTAGAGACCTAAATAGTTATTTAGAACAGGTAGTTGTCTGAGCGTTAGTACCCTGGGCCCAATCAGGTAACGGTTTGACCGTAGGAGTTGGGGTAGGGGTAGGAGTCTTTGACGGAGTTTTACCTGGCTTAGAAGTAGCACTCGGTGTAGGGGTAGGAGCAACTTCTGATCCAATACCAGGGTTCTTCACTTCCCCAAGCACGAAAGGCTCATCGTTTTTCATCATGTCGAAAAGAACCTGTGCTTTTTCATAGTCAGGTAATACTCGACCCTGTAAAGGAGCTGGCAAACCGTAAACAGAAGGCAACTGCAAGAAAGTAATTTTCTTCATTGGAATATCTTTTAGCGCATTCGCAACACCCATAAGTGCAGCTGGATCAGAAAGTGTTTTGCTCAAAGTCATGTTTCTAGCAGCAGCCTGGGCAAGGCTGTATAGAGCGACAGGGTTGTTCAATATGTCTTTGCTCTTTAGTTTTCTAACTAGAGAGGTTAGGTAAACCTGCTGGTTGCTAATACGTCCTAGGTCAGATCCATCGCCAACACCATGTCTGGTTCTAAGGAATTGAAGTGCCTGCACACCTTGAAGGTTGTGCATACCCTTCTTTAGATATGTGTTTGTGTATTCGTCTTCGATATCTTCAGCAACACAAACTTCAACACCACCAACAGCATTAGAAAGTTCAATCACGCCGTTGAAGTCAACCATTGCTAGATAAGGAATATCTAAACCAGTTAGAAGCTCAACGGTTAGAAGCGTGCAACCAGGTCCACCGTTAGCAATAGTTGCGTTGATTTGGCCAAGGCTCTGCGGAAGGTATCCAGGTCCACCTGTTGTGCTTGGACATTTAGGCCAAGGAAGCATTGTGTCTCGAGGGAAAGATAGACCAACGGCACTTTCTCTGTCTGCTGAAATGTGAAGCAAAATAATTACGTCGGCTAGGTTTCCACCGGTGTCACCGAAGGCTGAGTTTCCAGCACCTGATCTGGTATCGCTACCAACAAGAAGAATATTTATAGGGCCATCGATTGGTGGGATAACTCTATCCTCGCCATCTAAGCCAGGAACTTCAATCTGATGACGGCTGAGCTCGCTAGCCAATTGAATTGCTGAAACAGTTGTGACAGTCACGGTGGAGACCAGGATCACCACAAGGGCTTTGGCCAAGACACCAAGAATGGATCTTGATCTTCCGGCTGCGTGAATGTTGCCGTGACGTGCAACAGCACGATCAAGCTTTACTTGCTTCTTCGACTTCTCAGACAATTCGTAAACCCCTTAAATTGAGTTGGCTTGAGTCTTAGTTAGACAAAACTGGCGGAGGCCGTGGGATTCGAACCCACGGAACCTTTCAGTTCACTAGTTTTCAAGACTAGCTCCTTCGGCCGCTCGGACAGACCTCCGTTGAATAGTCTAACCAATGCTCAGTGGTTTCAAAAATACGCTGTGAACCTGCGATAAGGCTGATAGCTAGCTTTGGGTATAGATAATGCCCTCAAGGCCAGATAAAACCTTGGCAACACCGTGTTCTTCTACGCTTGCTGTGACTACTGTGGCTGCTTGTTTCACTTCATCTGGACCCTGGCCCATAGCGAAAGAGAACCCTCCGCCTTCATTAGCCCACTCAAACATTGAGATATCGTTACGGCCATCACCAATAGTGATCACTCTGTTTCTAGGAATATTGAGGGATTTTCTTCGCTGCTCTAAAGCACTGGCCTTGGTCACACCTTGAGGAGAAATATCCAACCAGGCTGTGTAACCAATTGCATATGAGACTGAATGCAAACCAACTGATTCGACTATCTCTAGAAAGTCATTCACATTCTGTTCAGGAGATAAAACAACAACTCGACTTACTTCACCGTGCATGAGTTGGTCAAGTGGAGTCTCGACGTTTTTTGCACCTAATGCATAAGCAGGAAAAGGTTTGTGAAATCTGTATGTGCCATCAACATCTTCAACTGCAAAGTGTGCATCAGGAAGTTTTTCTATTAGCTGAGATAAAACAGGAGCTGGATCAAAGCCAATTACTTCTCTGACCACGTATCCCTTTGAGTCTTGTTTATCTATCTCAATGGTCACTGCACCATTTGAACAAACAACATGACCTTGTTCAATCCCAACATCTTGAACCACAGGAAAAGCATTAGCCGCTGCTCGACCAGTTGCAACAACAACATGGTGACCTAGGTCTCGAACTCTGGTTACTTCTCTTATAACCTCTGGAGCTAAAAAGCCATCGTCATGCACCAAAGTGCCATCGATGTCGATAGCTATGAGCCAAGGTTCTTGGGTCAACGCTTAGCTCTTCTTCGATGGTGTGATTAGTTCAGCTCCACCAAGGTATGGACGAAGGGCTACAGGGATACGAACTGAGCCATCTTCTTGCTGGTGGTTTTCTAAGATAGCTACCAACCAACGAGTAGTTGCAAGGGTTCCGTTTAGGGTAGCGGCAATAGCTGTCTTGCCATCTTCCTTGCGGTATCTAACGTTTAGTCTTCTTGCCTGATAGGTAGTGCAGTTAGAAGTTGATGTTAGTTCTCTATAGGTCTCTTGGGTTGGGACCCAAGCTTCAGCATCAAACTTACGAGCAGCACTGGAACCTAGATCTCCTGCTGCGGTGTCAATAACACGATATGGAAGTTCACACTTCTTCAACATCTCTTCTTGCCAGGCAAGAAGTTTCCTGTGTTCTTCATCTGCTTGCTCTGGTTCAACGTAAGAGAACATCTCTAGTTTGTTGAACTGGTGAACGCGAAGAATTCCTTTGGTATCTTTTCCGTGCGATCCAGCTTCACGACGGTAACAAGTTGACCAACCTGCATATCTCTTCGGGCCATCACTTAGATCAATGATTTCGTTGCTGTGATATCCAGCAAGTGCTACCTCACTTGTGCCAGTTAGATATAGATCATCTGCTGGCAGGTAATAAATTTCATCAGCATGTTCACCTAGGAAACCTGTTCCTGCCATAACTTCTGGCTTGACAAGAGTTGGTGTGATTAGCGCTGTGAAGTTAGCGTTAGCTGCTTGATCTAAAGCAAGGTTCATAAGAGCAAGTTCTAGTCTGGCTCCCCAACCTTTTAGGAAATAAAATCTTGAACCAGAAATCTTCACACCACGTTCAATGTCAATAACATCAAGTAGTTCACCAAGTTCAACGTGATCTCTTGGAGTGAAACTAAAGTTTGGTTTTGTTCCTTCTTCACGAATTACAACAAAGTTGTCTTCGCCACCAACTGGAACACCTTCGATAACAACGTTCTCAATCTTTAGAACAATGTTGTTCAATTCTGTTTGGTAATCAGCAGCTTTTTGTTCTGCAGCTTTCACTCCAGTAGCAAGTTCTTGGCCTTCAGCTATTAGCTTTGCTCGCTCCTCAGGAGATGCACCAGCAACAAGTTTGGCTTTGGCATTCTGCTCTGCTCTTAGGTTTTCAAACTCGGCTTGAGCTTTTCTCCAGTTGTCATCAGCCTTAGCAGCTTGGTCAACTAGATCCTCGCTAGCGCCTCTAGCTCTCTGTGAAGCTTTGATGGCTGCAGGATTCTCTCTGAGCAGGTTGGCATCAATCATTATTAAAGGTTACCTTTAGCGTCCTGCTCGTAGCTTGTTTAGCCACGACTCTGCTGAAGAGAACTCCTTATTGGAGTTGTTCCCCTCATGCTTGCTGTTCTTCTTATCAGCTCTAGGGTATGAACCTAGGAAGGTTACCTTCGGGCTGAATCTATGCAATCCCATCAGTGCCTCTGCCATTGCATCATCGTTGATGTGTCCTTGAGCATCAATATTGAAACGGTATCTACCGAGCTGATCACCAATAGGTCTGGATTCAATTCTGCTTAAGTTCACACCTCTGGCAGCAAACTGCTCGAGCATTTCAAGAAGTGCGCCAGGTCTATCTTCAGGTAGTTCAACAATTACTGAAGTCTTATCTTTGCCAGAAGCTTTAGTTGGTTTTGCATTCAAACCAATTTCAATAAATCTTGTTTGAGCATTTTTGTTATCACCGATGTTCTTGGCAAGAACAGTTAGCTTGTAATGATCAGTGATGCTCTTGGCAGCGATAGCCGCATCAGCTAATGGGCTATCGGTTAGAAGATCTAAGGCAGCTGCGGCAGTTGAAGTTGCCGGTAAATGTGAATGAGAAGGAATGTTCTCCTGAAGCCAGCCACGGCACTGGGCAAATGCGGTTGGATGCGTGCTGATTACTTTAACATCAGCTAGCTTGGTGCCAGGTCTTGCAACAAGGTTGAAAGTGATTGGCACAAGATACTCACCATATATACGTATGTCTGTTGTGTTAGCTAGAGCATCAAGAGTTGCTGACACACCGCCTTCGATTGAGTTCTCAACTGGAACAATTGCTCGAAAAGCACTTCCATTGATCACGGCATCGATGGCTTCACTAACTGTTGAAACAGGTAGGTGGTTGGCATTCTTGGCATTTTTAACTTGCGCCAGGGCAAGCTCAGTAAAGGTACCAACTGGACCTAAGAAGGCATATGTTGGTTTTCTGCTATTTACTGATTTGGCCATAGATAAAGGTTAACGCAGATGCTAGTAGTTCGGGGCTGAAGGAAGACCGAAGAACTTCTCTAAGGTTTTTACCTTGTCATCATGCATAACTAGTGCAAGGCCGATACCAACGTAGCGAAGGTGCCAAGGTTCATACTGATAGCCGGTAATGGCGGTTTCATTGTTGGGATATCTAATGATGAAGCCATATTTATAGGCGTTAGCCGCTAACCATAGCCCAGCCTTGGTCTGACCAAAGCAAACTCTGATCTGACAGCCTTGATTCCTAGCTGACACATCCATAGCCCAGCCGGTTTGGTGCTCTGAGTAGCCAGGTCTAGCAGCTAGGGCTTCGCCCACCTTTAATCCGTACCTCTTTACCTGACGATCGTAAATAACCTTTTGTTCTGCATAAGACCTATAAGCACTTTGAATGATGAGGCTGCCTTTGCCCTGTTTCTTCATGGCCATGGCTAACCTGTAAGAGGCTGTCGATGCTTCTTTTCTAAGCTTGCGACCATACGGATTGGCATTGAGGGCTCCAAACTTAGGGGCAACCAGATCTGTTGGCACATATTTGATTGGGTTTAGTGGTCTCTGCTTGTTGACAATAATCCAAATAGATTCAGGTAGCTCTGTGGACTGCGAAGCAAGGCTAGTTGCCTTAGCGGGTGTAGGGTTATTTACCGCGGGAAGTAATATAACGGCCAAGAGCCCTAAGCCAAGAATTCTGGCACTTGTGTTCTTTAATTTTCTTCCCATAGAAGAAGTCTAACTTTCATAAATCAAGAAAAGAGAACACCATGGCACGCGCAGAACGCAAAGCCGCAGCAGCAGAGTCAGCACTTACCGGTGTAATGACTCACAGACAAATCATGTTCGTACTTTTTGGCCTCATGGCTGGAATGTTCCTATCAGCTTTAGATCAAAGCGTTGTTGGAACAGCAATGCGAACAATTGCCGATGACCTAAATGGATTATCTGCTCAGGCTTGGGTAACTACCGCTTACCTAATCACCTCAACTATCGCTACACCTATATATGGAAAGCTAGGTGACATCTTCGGACGCCGCAAGCTATTCATCGCTGCGATAACCATATTCATTTTTGGTTCTGTTATCTGTGGTTTTGCAACCACCATGTATGAGCTAGCTGCCTTCCGAGCTATTCAGGGAATTGGTGCTGGTGGTCTATTCGCTCTTGCTCTAACCATTCTTGCTGACATCGTGCCACCTAGAGATAGAGCACGTTACCAGGGAATGTTCCTGGCTGTCTTTGGTACCTCAAGCGTTCTTGGTCCACTAATTGGTGGACTGCTTGCTGGCATGGATAGCTTTATCGGTATAACTGGTTGGCGCTGGATCTTCCTAATGAACATTCCTATTGGTGCCATTGCATTGCTGTTGGTTGTTTCATTCCTACACGTACCTCACCTAGAAGCTAAGAGCAAGCGCATTGACTGGTGGGGTGTTCTTACCATCATCGTTGGTGTTGTGCCACTTTTGATTGTGGCCGAGCAAGGTCGCGAATGGGGCTGGGCTTCAACTAACGCCATTGCTTCTTATGCACTTGGTGTAGTTGGAATCGTTTCGTTTATCATCATTGAAAGAAAAATGGGCGAAGATGCAATTCTTCCGCTGCACATTTTCAAGTCAAGAACCTTCTCACTGACAACTCTGCTTGGAGTAATAGTTGGTATGGGTATGTTTGGTGGAATGATCTCTCTCCCACTAGTTCTACAAATTGTTTATGGAGCGACCCCTACCGAATCTGGTTACCTAATGATCCCGATGGTGATGGGTCTGATGACTGCATCAATCCTCAGCGGTCAAATAACTAGTAAGACTGGTAAGTACAAGATCTTTATGGTTTTAGGAACAGCACTTATGTCTGTTTCATTCCTATACCTATCAACACTTGTATACACATGGGCAATCTGGCAGATCTCAATCGGAATGGTGATCATGGGTCTAGGTCTAGGACAGATGATGCAAACCCTAACCATTGCATCTCAAAACGCTGTTGAAGCTAAAGACATTGGTGTGGCAACTTCATCATCAACATTCTTTAGACAGATGGGTGGAACTTTAGGTGTTGCTGTCTTCCTTTCAATCTTGTTCAACAGCCTTGCTGACAAAGGCTCTGAGATTGGGAAGAAGATTCAGCAAGCCATTGCTGCCAACCCTGGGTTACTCAACGATCCTCGCAACGAAGCATTCAGCTCAGGTCAAGATATTAATGCCTTGATTCAGACTGATTCATCCTTCTTGAAGACCGCAAGCCCAGAGCTTGCAAACCCAATCAAGCAGGCCTTCGCCGAGTCAACTGCGACCGTCTTTATTGCTGCTGCCGGAGTAGTTGTCATTGCCTTTGCACTGTCCCTGTTTATCAAGGAGATGGCTCTTCGCACCAAGTCAGGTGTTCAGGAGAAGGCAGAGCAGGCTGCTGCTTCAATGCAATAAGCAGTATTGAACTAAACCCTTGGTATCTATAACTGATGCCAAGGGTTTATTCTTTTAATACACGGGAGTCCGAAAGTATCGGACTGAGAAGAAGCTAAAGCTAAAAACCGTCAAACCTGAACTGGATAATGCCAGCGTAGGAAGGAAAAATGAAACGCATATTTGTATTAGTAACAGTTGCACTCTCCCTTGGGCTAACTGCCTGCACAAACAATGCCGTAGCTGGTGTCACTCTTGTGGCTCACGATTCTTTTGTCATCAGTGATGAATTGATAGCTGAAGCAAAAAGACTAAGTGGTCCAAACTTTAGAATCATCCGAGCGGGGGATGTAGGTGAGATGACCGGTAAGTTGGTCCTAACCAAAGGTGCACCTATCGGTGATGTTGTCTATGGCATCGATAACACTTTTGCAAGCGTAATTGAATCTAATGAAGTCATAGGTGCTTCAAGTGAATTAGTTCCAATTGACTTTGCCGATATCTGCTTCAATGTTGACATTCAATACTTCAAGAATAAGAACCTTGCTATCCCAGATCACTGGAAAGAACTTATTCAACCTAAATACAAGAACCTAACAGTGATTGAAAATCCAAATCTTTCATCTACTGGTATGGGTTTTCTAGTGTCAACTTTTGCAGCATTTGCTAACGATAAGGAAACAACTAACTGGTGGACTGCCTTTAGAGATAATGGGGTGAAGATTGCAGGTAGTTGGGAAGATGCTTACTACACCGACTTCTCAGCTTCTGCAGGTAAGGGTAAGTACCCGATAGTTCTGTCATATTCATCTTCACCGGCTGATGAAGTTGATGAGAATGGAAATGCAAAAACTGTTGCACTTAGGAAAGATTGCTTCAGACAGATTGAGTACGCAGGCGTACTTCGTAACGCCAAGAATGCTCCTGGTGGAGAAACTCTAATCAAATTTATGTTGAGCAAGGCCTTCCAAGAAGCACTTCCAGCAAGCATGTATGTCTATCCAATTGATGAGAGTGTCACATTACCTGAGTCTTGGACTCTTAGAGCACCTGCCGCCATCACAACTATTGGTGGAGATCTAGACATTGCTAAAAATCGTTCAGCTTGGCTAAGTGCCTACAACAAAGTGTTTGACGTTG
>JAPLAJ010000153.1 GCA_026393335.1 Rhodoluna sp.
ATATCTTTTACCAACACTTAGGTTTAGAACTTTGTTTGCTGCTGGATAACCAGAGCCATCTTTTAGAAGATAGGTGACTCTGGTAGTGGAAAGAACTTCTAGTTGCGCAATTCTAAAACTAAGACCTGCTTTGAACCAGCCACTTTTTACCCAAGAGTTTGCCGAAGTTGTGTCGTTATACGAATTGCTATCGTTGAAAGATACCTGCCTGATAGTCCAAGGTCCAACTTGATTTACCTGTGGAGGCATCACTCTAGAGGTGAGAGCAATCTTGACTGTTTTGTAAACAGTCTTGGCTGTCAAATAATTTGAGGTGCTGGGACTGGTTGCCCTAACTGAACAAGCCCCTATTTTTAGAGCTCTAAGTAGGTTGCCTTCCATGCGACAAATAGTTGCAGGGCTTGCTGAAAGTGCAGTAACACCAGAGGTCTGAGTTGTTGTAATTAGAGCTGTTGGGTTAGCTATCGATAGCCAAGCAAAATCAGAAATCGTAATTACATTAGGCGCTTTGGAAATAAGAAAACTTCTGCTGACTGCTCTGGCAGGTTTGAACCAAGGGTCACCTGGATTAGTTGCAACCAGCTTGCACAGACCTGCCCCAAGAATCCGAACCTTGGCATTACCAATTACGGAACAGATATCAGGAGAGTTCGATGTGATGGTTGTGCTGCCACCGGTTTGACTAAAAGCTAATGTCTGATCAGGGTCACCATAAACAGCTTTAGCCATTGAGTTAAAGGTGATAACTGCTGTAGGTTGCTTGGGAGTAACTCCTAGAGCCGCTGGCCCCACAATCAGAGCAAAAGCTACAAGTGCTGCTATTTGCGCTCTGGATGAGACCTTCATCTACTTAGCCTAAAGCCTGGACTCAACCTTTGCTTTTGTGGCTTCAAAGCGAGGCTTTAGCATGACGTATTCAGGCTTCCAAGGTTTAGCCGGCCCTGCCCAGTGAATGATCTTCGGGCTGGCATTGAAGTCCTGTGAAGGAACGTGGTTCCATTCGGAGTCAATTTCCAGCACTCTGTCTCTTGAGTAGATGTTGAAAACATCCTGATCATTCATTCGGCATTGCTCAACCAAGTACATGTGTTCGGCAGTGAAGTTCTCTGCTCTCATGATTTCTAGATTGAGTACCAATATACCGGCGTTGAATGTTCTTGAAGTTAGATCCGCTTTATCGTGCAGACGCTTTCTTATATCCCATGCTTTTTCAGGAGCAAAGTGCAAGGTGGCTCTAGTGATTGGACGAATCATGTTGGCCCAACTCTTCAGCCTTGTTCTCTTACCGGCAAATATATTGTCACCTAGGTTTAGATCGTAAAGCTCTCCTACATCGGCTTGAATCAGGATGTCGATGTCAAGGTAAAGAACTTTATCTAAGTTCTTTAGCATTTCAGGTAAGAACAGTCTGTCCATAGTTGAAACAGAAATATGTGAAAGCAGTGCGATGTCTTTTCCATAGTTGACTTCATCAAAGTTATAGAAGGTGAAGTTAATCTCTGGGAATAGTTTGCCCATACGTTCACGGAAAGCATTACCTAAGCCACGAGTCATCACGTGTGCATTTACTTCTCTTGAGGTGTGATCCACAAGTGACTGCAGCACAACAGGGATCATGTGCTCTAGGTTTTGATCTAGAGCCAAAGCTGTTTCAACAACTTTGTTACCTCTTGGATTGTTACCAACAGTTATCTTTGAAGCCTCAAGTGCGGCTACTGCTTTAGGCACATCAATATTTGATGGTGTTACCTTGCTGTAATTGGTTGCATACTCTTCAGCAAACTCAACTTCAGCTTGGCAGATCTCAGCCCAAAGCTGACGAACTTCCTTTTCATTCTTGCCTTCGAGAATTGCCTTTAGGGTTATCTCTAGCTTGTCCTCAATGCCATTTCTGATCTTGTTGAACGCAGTTTCATCAAGGTTGATAAGTCCCTCAAAGCGCACATCAGCCAAGTTCTTTGGCTTGAAATCTACCTTTAGGCCCATTGATCTGGCTGGTAGATAGCAGTGCAGGCGGCTAGTTGCTACCTCGCGGTAGTCAACGTACTCCTCAAGCATCACTCTGGCATCTTCGATACCTTCGACTAGGTCGAAGCCTCTTACCTGCTCACCAACCTGGATGAACTGGTCAATAGACCAGCCTAGGTAGTTTCTTTCAACAATCTTTGTCTCAACCTGAGCGAGCTTGCGCTTTCTGGTTCCAGTGGCAGGAGGTAGTACCTGGCCAACTGTTGTGGTTACACACCCAGAGAAGAAGGCTTTGATACCAAAGTCTCGCAGTCGATACAAAGTGGTCCAGTCTCTACAACCAATAGGTTCAATACGCTTTAGTTCTTTAACTACCTCGTCAGTGAGAACATCTGGGTCTTGGATGTGAAATGAAATCATCAAAGGAAGAACGTTCTTGGGATACGGGAAGTCAACTGGACCTTGGAAGTTTCTATGCATAAACCAACCGTTAGAGATCAACCAGGTGTTCTCCGGATACTCTCGTCCGCTAGAGAAATCCCTATCGATTGCAATTGGTTGAACCTTAGCTGCATGGGTAGTGATTTTGCGGCTTGGCTGGATGTTCTTTTTGAGAGAGTTCAGATAGTTGGAAAGTTTTGTGTTACCAACGTACTCAATGTTTTGGAAACGAAGCAGGTTAGATAGAGCTGCAAGAGTTTGAACATAGTCTCCGCGGTTACGAGATGTTCTTGACTTATCAAGAAGCTTGTAATCCATCACAGCAATGTTGATTGTGTCAGGAAGGGATTTAACCTCAGGTTCGTTGTGATTTAGTTGCTTATCAAACCACTCAATTAGTTCTTGATCTTCCGCTGAGAATAAAGCGAGAGCTTTTTTATCAGAGTACAAAATATTTGTTTCTGCTCGAAGAAGCTCAACTTGTGAATATTTAGCCAAAACCTTCATCAAGGCAAGTCTTGTTTCTAATGGCAGTGAGTCTCTTCTTGAGTCCAGGTAGTCTTTTAGCTCTGACAGACCTTTCTTAAGATCAACAAAGAATATGCTCTGAAAGTATTCAAAAGGTGCGTAGGTCTTAGCTTTTTCATCTCCAGCTTCGTGGAAGAAATGATAAGCAGACTCGTATAGACCCACTTGAGCGAGCATGGCGCCAAAGCCTAGTGCTCCAATGTCTTTTTGGCTAGAGTTCTCGTACAAAGCCTGAACGAAAGATCTGGCCAGTAGTTTGTCTGGGGGAGTCTTAGCATTTCTCGCATAGTCACATACGGC
>JAPLAJ010000089.1 GCA_026393335.1 Rhodoluna sp.
AACTAGCCCATGGTCCGCTGTAACAATAAACCCAGTGTGCTTAGGCAGGACTGCGGCAAGCTTAGAAACCTGAGAATCAACATCTTCGAGAAGATTGAGCCACTGCGTTGATTTCCAGCCTTTAGCGTGGGCGGTCTGATCTAACTCAGGCACATAAAGGTAGACAACTTTAGGCTGCGGTGCGGAAAGTAGTAACTGAGCCTTAGCAAATCTTTCCTCTAGTGAACTAATGCCATGGAAAGTGGCTTTCCTCATGGTTGCTGCTGTGAAGCCTGAGTCTTGGTAGATTGCCGGAGCGATGGTGTGAAATTCAATTCCAGAGTCGATAGCTAGTTCCGAGACAGTTTGTATTGGCTGGAACACAAGTGCATCCGATTGGTTGTCCCAACCAGATAAGAGGTTCATGGATTTTCTAGTCAAGCGATCAAAAACCTGATAGCCAATGAAACTGTTTTCCCAAGGTGGTTTGCCGGTAGCGAAGGAAACCAGGCTGGTTGAGGTTGTCGAAGGATAAAAACATGATGCTTCCATCGACTTCTGTGAATTGAGAAAACTTGCATGAGCACCAGCATGTTTCAGGTTTAGCAGTCCTAGGCCGTCAACCAAAAGCACTAAGACAGATCTGCGCTTTGGCAGCGCTAACGGATTCTGCTCTCCCCTTACGCTAGCTAATGCACTTATCAACACATCGCCTAGCTTCCCCATGGATTTGGGAGGTGAAGGTAGCATCGAACACATAGAGACAAGTCTGCCACAGCCCACTTTTAGCCACTAGAAAGACCATGACTAATAAGAAGACTGAAAACCGATTCCCAGATGAGCGAATCGTTGACATCGAGCTAACCCAAGAACTCAGTGATTCCTTCCTCGAATACTCATACTCAGTCATTTACGCCAGAGCTCTACCGGATGCTAGAGATGGCCTTAAGCCTGTTCAAAGACGAATCATCTTCCAAATGGGTGAGATGGGACTTAGGCCAGATAAAGGCCATGTGAAGTCAGCTCGCGTTGTTGGCGAAGTAATGGGTAAATTGCACCCACACGGCGATGGTGCTATCTATGACGCCATGGTGCGAATGTCTCAGCCATTTACCTTGAGAGTGCCGATGATCGATGGGCACGGTAACTTCGGCTCGCTAGATGATGGACCGGCTGCATCAAGATACACCGAAACCAGACTTGCTGCAGCTGCGCTAATTATGAATGAGGGTCTTGACGAGGACGTAGTTGATTTCAAACCTAACTACGATGCTCAACTTTCCGAGCCTGAAGTATTGCCAGCTGCCTTTCCTAATCTCCTAGTCAATGGCTCATCAGGTATTGCTGTGGGTATGGCAACTAACATGGCTCCGCACAACATGCGTGAGGTTATTGCTGGAGCTATTCATCTTCTAGGTAATCCAAAAGCGACTTCTGCAGACCTAATGAAATTCATCCCAGGGCCCGATCTACCATCGGGTGGAATCATTATGGGCACTGAAGGCATCAAGGAAGCCTACGAAACTGGCAGGGGAAGTTTCAAAACACGCGCCAAGGTTTCTATCGAAAGCGTCTCGCCTCGAAAACTAGCGTTGGTAGTCACCGAACTTCCATACCTTGTTGGACCTGAGCGCATCATTGAGAAAATCAAAGATGGTGTTAGCAACAAGAAACTCCAGGGAATCTCTGACGTTATCGACCTAACCGACAGAACTAATGGACTCAAGCTAGTTATTGAACTGAAGACCGGATTCGATCCAAATGTCGTTCTTGACCTGCTCTATAGATTCACGCCACTAGAGGATTCATTCAGTATCAACAACGTCGCTCTAGTAGACGGCAGACCTGAAACTCTTGGACTTAGAGACATGCTTGGTGTTTACCTAGCTCACAGAGTCGTAGTCACTAAGCGTCGCACCGAGAACAGGCTGGGCAAGAAACTTGCTCGTCTGCACCTAGTCGAGGGTTTACTAAAAGCTATTCTCAGCATCGATGAGGTAATCAAGATCATTAGAGCTGCTGATGAAGTAGATGATGCACGTAAGAAGCTGATGTCTAAGTTCACTCTTTCGGAAATCCAAGCAGAGTACATTCTTGAGCTCAAGCTTCGCCGCCTCACTAAGTTCTCAAAATTAGAACTTGAAACAGAAAGTAAGACTCTGGCTAAAGAGATCGCAGAGTTGAAAAAGATTCTTTCAGCTGAAAAAAACCTTCGCGATGTAGTAGCTGCTGAACTTGAAGAAGTGTCAGCAAAGTACGGTGACGACAGAAGATCAACCATCACTGATGGTGTAACAGAAGTTAAACCTGTTAGTTCAGCAAAGGCCGCCGCTATCGATGCACAACTTGCAGACTCACCATGTTTCATCGTGCTAACCGCTAGCGGCCAGGTATTGCGAACAACCGTTGAACCAACACCACTAGCCAAGCGCAAGAAGCACGACGCCTTGCGAGCAGTAATAGCGAGCACGACTCGAAGCTACATCGGTTTCCTTACTTCAGATGGAGTGATGCACCGCGTGCACGCCGGAGACATTCCAGCCAATGAGGGAGGTTTCGATGTTGCAGAATCTGTTTCTGCATCTGAGTTCCTGGGGCTTCCAAAACAAATCAAACTTATTGGTGCATTCCAACTTACTGATAACACCGTGATCGCGATCGGTACCAAACTAGGTGTCGTGAAACGTCTCAGCGCTGACTTCCTTCCTAAGACAGAATTTGAAGTTATTTCACTAAAGGCTGGCGATGCAGTTGTTGGTGCAGAGGTTAGCGGCGAAAAAGACACGTTGGTATTCATAACCAACGATGCTCAACTGCTGAGATTCGATGCAAGTTCGGTGAGACCTCAAGGTCGAGGAGCAGCTGGCATGGCAGGCATAAAACTCTCCGAAGGTGCTCAGGCTATTTACTTCACCTCAATCAAGGTAACTAAAGACACACAGGTTCTAACCGCAGCAGGAAACAGTGAATCTCTAGGTGCTGTCGATGCAGGAAGCGCCAAGATAACTGAAATGGCAGAGTTCCCTGCTAAAGGTCGGGCAACCGGTGGTGTAAGAGCACACAAGTTCATTCGTGATGAAAACCAGTTGTATTTCGCTTACGTTGGCAACTCACCAATCATGGGTTCAGCATCTTCGGGTAAACCGTTAGAGACTCCAGAGTATTTAGCTAAGCGTGATGCTTCAGGAACGCCATTGAGTGCAACGATCGTTTCAGCAGGTAGAGACTAAGCGTCGATTCTTTCTCTTTCAAAAGATTCTGCTTTATCAACAATGAAATCTCTTCTCGGAGCAACTTCATTGCCCATCAAAAGTTCAAACATGTTTTCAGCTGCGGCTAGATCATCAACAGTAACTCTGCGAAGAGATCTACTCTTGCGGTCCATAGTTGTTTCGGCTAGCTGATCAGCGTCCATCTCCCCTAGGCCCTTGTATCGCTGAATAGGTTCTTGGTACTTCTTACCTGCCTTAGCAAGTTTTGCTAGCAAAGATTCAAGTTCGAGCTGTGAGTAAGTGTAGATAGTCTCGTTTGGCTTAGTGCCTGGATTCATAACCACCACTCTGTGCAAAGGTGGCACAGCAGCAAAAACGCGGCCATCTTCAACCAAAGGTCTCATGTATTTATAGAACAGAGTTAGCAGCAAAGTTCTGATGTGAGCGCCATCAACATCCGCATCGCTCATGAGAATGATTTTCCCGTATCTAGCCGATGCTAGATCGAAGGATCTTCCGGAGCCTGCGCCTAGAACCTGAATGATTGATGCGCATTCAGTGTTGTTAAGCATGTCTGTGATGGCGGCTTTCTGAACATTCAGAATCTTTCCTCGAATAGGAAGCAACGCTTGGAACTCGCTATTCCTGGCAAGTTTTGCTGTACCAAGAGCGGACTCACCCTCAACAATGATTAGTTCTGAATCAAGAGTGTCTTGGGTTCTGCAGTCAACCAGTTTGGTAGGAAGTGAAGAGGATTCAAGAGCTGTCTTGCGGCGCTGTGTTTCCTTGTGTGTTCTAGCTGAA
>JAPLAJ010000085.1 GCA_026393335.1 Rhodoluna sp.
AGCAAGAACATTCAAAGTCTTAGTAAAGACCTGAACCGCACCAGACTGAGCTGTAACAGTAACAGTCAAAGTATTAGGACCAGCAACAAGGCCGCTAGTACCAGAGACAACGAAAGTAGAAGTCTCAGCCTCAGCATCAGCCTCAACAGAAACAGCTGAAGTACCAAAAGCAAGATCCAAAGAAGAAACAGACAAAACATCAGTTCCATTCACCTTGAACACAGACAAAGCAGTATTAGTGTTCGCAGCAGCAACAACGACCTTGAAACTGTAGTTCGCAAAAGTCTCGTCTTCAGCAGTTACTTTTATGTTCACAACGTTTTCGCCAACCCTCAAACCAGTGTTGTTTGTAACAATCACTGTTGCAGCATTACTTGTTGGAACTACAGCAACGGTAACTTGGCTTGTTCCAAACGGTGCCTGGAATGGTGTTTCGGAGTTGAAGTTTGAAGTGTAACTAGTGCCATTTACAGTGATTGTTGAAATAGTCTTCACGCTTGAAGGTGGAGCAACAGTAACTGTCACTGTGTAGATCTTTACAGTTCCATCATCAGCTGTCACTGTAACTGTCAAAGTGTTTGGGCCATCTTTCAAGCCTGTGTTTCCTGCTGTAACCGCAGTTGCATAAGCGTTAGTTGGGACTGCCTCAACAGTTACGGATGTTCTACCCAAAAGAATGTTGAATGATGAGCCATCTACAGCGGTCTTTCCATCTACCTTGAAGGTGCTTAGTGATGTGTCATTAGAGAATGCTGGTTCAGCAACTAACAAGGTAACTGCGTATGTGTTTGTAGCCACACCATTTTCAGCTGTAACCACGACTGTCAAAGTGTTTGTACCTGTAATTAGGCCAGTTGCTCCGGTGATTACTGCATTAGCATTCGTGTCAGAAGGGTCAGCCACGACTGTAACTGAAGTTACTCCATTTTCTAGGTTTACTGTCGCTCCATTGGCAACGTCAGTTCCATTGACAGAGAATACTCCTAGAGATGCATCATTGTTTGCGGCAACGTTTAGAGTAACAGTGTAAGTGGAGACAGTTGTTCCGTTAGCTGCAATAACAGTAACTGTAAGAGTGTTCGCTCCAGTTACCAATTCATCAGCAACAGCTACAACAACTGCAGCCTCAACATCTGTGGCCTCAGCAACATACTCAACTTCAGTAGTTCCATAAGCTAGAGCGACTGAATCTCCGTTGACAACGTCAGTTCCATTGATCGAGAAGACACCAAGAGAAGCATCGTCATTCTCAGCAACGTTCAAAGTAACAGTGTAAGTAGAGACAGTAGTTCCGTTAGCTGCAGTAACAGTCACAGTAAAGGTGTTAGGGCCAGTTGAAAGCCCGTCATCTCCAGCAACAACAACTGCAGCCTCAACATCTGTGGCCTCAGCAACATACTCAACTTCAGTAGTTCCATAAGCTAGGGCGACTGAATCTCCGTTGACAACGTCAGTTCCATTGATCGAGAAGACACCAAGAGAAGCATCGTCATTCTCAGAAACATTAACGGTAACTGTGTAGGTCTGTGAGACTGCAACATCTTCTGCAGTTACAACAACAGTTACTGTGTTAGCTCCTGAATCAAGTCCTGTGTCACCTGTAACATCAACAACTGCTCCATCAGCCGCAGCTGTAGGGATGGCTACAACATCAACTGCATCAGTTCCGTATTCGACAGTTACCGATCCTGCGTCAGTAACGTTCTGACCATCGATAGTGAAGGTAGATAGCGAGGTGTCAGTGCTTAGCGGGGCAGCGTTCGCTACCTGTGCAAAGCTTCCGAAACCGGTAGCTGGAAGTAGCGCTAGCAAAAGTGCGGCCAGGATGGTGGTCGCTCTTAGTGCTAATGCGTTGTATGCGTTCTTATTCATAGCTATCTTCTTCATTTTCGTTGTTAGTTCCCTACGTTAACGGTCACTGTGTAAATTGTGAATGCCCCGCTTAGAGCCGTAACCTTCACGGTCAAGGTGTTAGCGCCATTCTTTAGGCCAGTCTTGCCAGTAACCTCTACTGAAGCCTTGGCATCGTCTGCAATTGCTGACACACTCACGCGAGTTGTACCAGCAGCTACGCTGATCGATCCGTTGTTTGTTACCGCCTGGTTGTTGATAGTAAATGTGCTCAAAGTTGTGATGCTTGCAGCAACAGCAACCTGGACATTCACTCTGGTTACAACCTGGGCACCGCTAGGTGCAGTTACGGTCACGACTACTTCGTTAGCTCCAGTACTCAAACCAGTGTTACCTGAGATTGTGAACTTAGCTTCAGCCGATTCAAGAACAGCGATTACAGAAACACGAGTTGTTCCGAATGGAACGTTGACTGTTCCACCATCAACTGCCGCGACTTCCGCAATTGTTAGGGATGTCAGGCTCGCGTTGCTTGATAGAGCAGCAACTCGGACGCTTCTGGTGTAAGCAACTGATGTGGTTCCGTCTTCAGCTGTAACAGTGAAAGTAACAGTGTTCAAACCAGCTGAAAGACCAGAAGTACCAGTAATCGCGATAGTCGCCTTACTATCTGCAGGCTTCGCAGTAGCAGTAACCGCTGTTAGTCCGGCAGCAACATCAACAACAGTTCCCTCAGTAGCAACATCCTGACCATTAATAGTCCAAGAACCAGCAACAGTAGAAATATCTGCATTAGTACTTCTAGAAGCAACAAACACCTTCACAGTCGTATCTTTGAAAGTTCCATTAGCCGCAGTA
>JAPLAJ010000091.1 GCA_026393335.1 Rhodoluna sp.
AGTGTTAGTTCCAGAAACCTTGGCAACAGGTGAACTGGCCTGGCACGACTTTGTTGATGGAAACAAGCTAAGCCTTGGTTCTGGTGACTTGCTTTTTGTTCCAGCCTTAGCAGTTGATCGCTTTGGCAATCGCTTGGGTAGGGGTAAAGGTTACTTCGACAAGGAATTAGCTTTGCTTGATGGAGTAATTGTTTACGCTGTTGTCTTTGAGCACGAAGTGCTAGACCTAGTTCCAACTGAAGCTCACGATAAAAGAGTTCACGGTGTGGTAACCCAAGAGCAGATTCTCAAAATAAACTAGTCAGATGCCCACCTATTCATATAAGTGCACTAAATGTGCTCACGTGTTCGATGTTCAACAGTCGATCAACGATGATGCCATTGCTAGCTGCCCTGAATGTAAGGGCAAGGTGCAAAAGGTTTTTGGACAAGTGGGCATTACCTTCAAAGGAACTGGTTTCTATAAGACTGACAGTGCAACACCTGCACCGCCTAAAAAAGATAGCTAGCCCCAGTGCGGAGGCTTGTCTTGTCTGAGACGGTCATCATTAGAAGTATTTGAATCTCCCCAAGCAGCATCGGTATCTTCATGCACTCTAGGAACTGCTTGGGTATTCAACATCGTTGGAGTTATCTCAACTCCTAGGCGAATAGCAATTCTTTCGGCAACTGCCTGTGGGTCACTGAAAACTTCGAATGAATAAACCCGTTGATAACCCCAGCCTAAAGATCTCAATAATGCTGGACGCAATCTGATTCTTTCGGTGAGAGTTAGATCTGCGTTAGCCCAGTCAGGTTCAACAATTAGTGACTGGTTACCAAAAGATGCCACCAATGGAATGCGCTGACCAAATCCTTCCACAACTCTGATGCCGAAGCGCTTTAGTCTTCTGGAGAGATCAGCGAGCATCGGGTCTGATTCAAAGGTGTCTGTTTCAACTGAGTCGTTATAGATAGGTCGAAGCAAAGTTGAGAGGTAAGCGGTAGCTCCTTCTGGACCTAGTTCAGGTAGGTCATAGGCACTGAAGCAGCTGACTATAGTCAGTTCATATCTAGCGCTAACCAACATATTGGCAAGCCATCTTCTAGCCTCTGGTTCGTTGAGTAAGCCAAAGTGTGAGAGTAGTTTGCCTTGAGCGGTTCTGCCAAAGCCTATGGTGAAGATAATCCGGTCAGCCAGTCTGTGGTTGAGATCTGCCAGGGTGGCTATTTCAAATTTCTCTCGGCCATGTTTTTCAAAGAATTCCATGAGATCAGGGTGAGCTTCGATGGCATCCTGCAGGGCTATGTGTAGGTTCTCCACATGCACAGCACTGGCACTTACTACTAGTAGCGACTGCTCAGGTGAATGTCTAACGTGGTCAAGGATTAGCTCGATAACCTTCTCAACCTCAGCTAACGGAGATTCAGTGCTAGCGGTCTTATTGCCTAGGGTGCGGTTTTCGCCATTTACGATTACAAGTTCAAGGGCAGACTTGCCATCAAACTCATTGGCTGTGGGTTCCACCTCCAACCTGCCTTGGTAAAACTCTTTGTTGATTAGCTGACTAAAGAGCTGACCTTTGAGTCGGTAGGAGCGCTTGAGCACCTCTCTGCCGAAGATAGCGCTGACCACATCAAATGCACTAGGAGATTCAGGCGCTCTAGCTTTGAGAGATAACTGCCACTCGACTTCAAAGCCATTAGGTTCAGCAATCATTGGGTCACCAAAAGCGATGACCGCTCTTGCACGCATGAGACCCGAAAGGTTTTCTGCAATTGTTGTGCCGGCAGCATCCATGATGATTACAACATCAAAGGCTTTTTCTTGCAGTAACTCGACAGGTAGCTCGTAAGGACTTGATGCTACGTGTGCAACAAGATTAGGCCAGAGCTTTCTAGCCTTTTGAGTCATTACTGGCAGAGAAGAAATTCTTTCCTTGAGAAGAGCCCGAATAGCCTCTACTTCCTGAGGTAGTTCTTGAACTGCTTGGTTCCATCTTCTTGCGGTTCTGAAAGATATCTCTTTACGAGATTCCAAAAGCACACGTTGATCGGCTGTAACAAACTACGTTGATCGGCTGTAACAAACTGTGATTCAAGCTGAGCTAAGAGTTCAGGTGTATAAGAGGTGAAGGCGTTATCTCCTACCAATAGATACTCAAGGGCGGAAAGCCACCAGCACTGATCAAACTCTGCAATCAGAGATTCATTACGAGCTCCATTAGCAGCTAGTGATTTCACAAGAGAGGTAAGCCCTGCTTCTTGGACTCTCTGACGTAAATCATTTTTAGCGACCAGGTTATCCAATGGTCCAGTCTCAGTGGCGAGAGCCCGAAGTTTTGCACTTAGTTCACTGATCGGTAGTTCAATCAGGTTAAGTCGATTTGAGTCCTGATCTAGGTGAGAATCCAGTTTGATTAGATCTGCTACTAGTGATTGATAGATAACTTGAGCATCGTCAAGGCCCTGCGGAACATTAGGCAAGATAGGTTCACTGCAGAGCTCTTTCCATTGCTGAGCTTGTTCCTCTATTTGTAACAAAGCTACGTGCAGGTCGGTAACGCTTACGCCAACCCGGACATACTCTTTAGCATGCTTACTCAGAGCCCGTCTGGTTTTACCAGACATGCCATTCTTTTCGCGACGAGGGCTAGTGGCGGTGATTAGGTCAGTCAAAGGCCTATCAAATACATCAGGTCGGAATCTATCTAGGGTTCCGCGGATGCTAATTAGCAGGCGTAGGTACTCTCCCCACTGAGCAACATTTAGTGCATCAGGGAAATAGACCTGCTTAGAGATTTCATCTAAGCGCTGCCCGAATGAAGGCAAAACATCATCTGCCATTCGGCTAGCCAGCGATAGCACCCTAGGCACTTCGGTTGGATCTTCAAAGCGGGAGTTAGCCCAAGGGCTTGATTGAACTGAAAGTTCAAATTCTCCAAGTTC
>JAPLAJ010000107.1 GCA_026393335.1 Rhodoluna sp.
ATCGAAACTAGGTTCTCTTGCTTAGCATTAGCTTGGGCTTTGATCTGGTTCTGGTCCATGACATCTTCTTTCTAGGAGGTATTCCTATTTTGGCACTAAATGTCACCAAGCGTATGACCGGTAATCAGCAGGCCTAAGCACCTTCGGCTATGGTTTCTAGACAGGATGATTGGGCTAGTAGGGTGTAACTATGAGCAAAGTAGCCTTCATTCGCAGATTAGCCATAGGGCTAGTTGCCACTCTGTCTGTGCTCACCGCCGTTTCTGGAAGTGCCAATGCTGCCGCACCATTAACCTTTGCTGATATCTATAACCCGGCAAAAGTAACAACAATAGATTTCACTCTTCCAGCCGAATCCGTTGCATCTTTGAATAACAACGACACCCTGAAAACATATGTTCCTGGCTCTGTAACTTTGACCAGTGGAACTAAGACCAGCGGTGCACAGGATATTGAGGTCAGGCTAAAGGGCTCGACTTCTCTCCAGAAATTGGACTGGTCACCTAGTTTCAAAATCAAATTCAAGAAGGGTGCTTCAGGTCTTGGATATTTGGGGATGCGTCGTATGACTCTAAACGCCATGACTCAAGATGGCAGCAAGTTACACGAGTTTGGCGCTTACGCACTTTTCAATGCCATGGGTGTTCAAGCATCCAAAACTGGTTGGGCAAGAGTTTACGTGAACGGCAAAGATAAAGGAATGTTTGTAAACGTTGAGACTCCAGATGAAACCTTTATGGCTAGAAGATTCAAAGACATCACTCAACATATTTATGAAGGTTCTGGATCTGATTTCACTACTGGTAGCGACCAAGGGGATAACAAGACTTGGCCTTTTCTAGTTGATTATGGTTGGAAAGTAACGCCAAATAAATTTGACCTAAAGAATTTGATTGTGCATTCGAATCAATACAATTCCACTTGGTATTCCGGCTTGCAATCTCTTACCGACAGAACATCTTTGATTAAGTTCCTAGCAGTTGAAAATTTCCTTGGACATTGGGATGGCTATTCAGGGCCACTTAAGAACAACTACTTTGTTAGAAGCAACACTCAAGGGAAGTTCACATTTATTCCATGGGGAGTAGACCAAACCTTTGGTGAAAACAGAGCAACACCGGTGGTTGGTGACACATTCGAAATGCCTCTGATGTCAGAGAAATCAGACCACCCTTGGGCTAAAGAAATGTTTCGCGGCAGAATCTATGTTCAATGCATCAAGGACAAGGCTTGCAAGACTGCTTACCTTCAGGCTCTAAAGTCAGTTTCCGCTAAAGCCACTTCTATGAAGCTCACCGATAAACTCTCTGCCGCTGCCAAGTTGATTGATCCTTGGCTACAGGTCCAATACGGCAGTAGCTTGGAAGCAAAGAAAATCCTCAGTGATATTCGCATCGAGCAGAACCAAGCCATATTGTTTGTGCCTAAAATGCAAGCCAAGGTTCGTGAACTGCTGAAACAAAACGGAATCAAGTAACTTTAGGTTCTTGGTCTAAGCAAGCCATACACATCGTGTTGCATTGATTGGCAACTAATCTTTATGTATGTTCTTTCAAGCGATGCATCCAACCTGGCAAAACTGGTTAGCCCAGTATGAGCCGATGCTTGCCCAGATTGAAGCTCAAGTTCTTCAGGAAAAAGATGTAGTTCCTGAATTACCTTTGGTGATGAGGGCCTTCGAAACTGATCCGATGAAGATAAAGGTGGTCTTGATTGGACAAGATCCATATCCAACGAGGGGAGATGCAATCGGCTTGGCTTTCGCAATACACAAGAGTAGGCAGATCCCCAGGAGTTTGGTGAATATAGCCAAAGAGCTAAAGAGTGATTTGCCTCAGGTGGCGGTAAATACCGATAGTCCTGATTTATCTAACTGGTCACAGCAAGGAGTGTTGCTACTGAACACTGCGCTGACTACTCTTGAAGGTCAAGCTGGTGCGCATTCCAAGCTTGGCTGGGAAGAGTTCACATATTCAGCCTTGTCCGAACTGAGATTAAGAAACAAGTTGGTGCTTGTCTTGTGGGGTAAATCTGCAATCACGCTTGGCCGAAAGCTTGCTAGCAACTCGAGAGAGGGTCAGATCCAATTGATTGAGTCGGTCCATCCAAGCCCGCTTTCTGCTTTTCGTGGGTTCTTTGGATCAAAACCTTTTAGTAGAGCAAATGGGGCTCTTCTCGCCATGGGCTTAGAGCCGATAGATTGGTCTCTATAAGAAAGTGGAAAATTGCCTCTAGATTCAGAATCACGCTGGCGACTAGTTAAGTTGCTCAAGTCAAGAGAAGCCGAACGTCAGGTTTCTGTTGATGAAATTGAGCTACGTTCTGCCACGGCTGATGATGCAAAACAGATCACTGAGATCTATAACTACTACGTCATCAACTCAGTTGTGACCTTTGATATTGAGAAAACAACTGAGAAGACCTGGCTGGAGAAACTCGAGTATCTAAAAGGACTTGAGCTTCCTTTTATTGTGGCGCAATCGGCTTCGGGTAACATTCTTGGTTTTGCGTACGTGGCACCTTGGCGAGCCAAGGCTGCATATAAGAGGACTGTTGAAGACACTATATATCTGAGGCCAGCTGCCATTGGTAAAAGGTTGGGTACCAAGCTCTTGGCTGAACTTATCGTTTTGTCTAAGGCTGCTGGGGTTCGCGAGATTGTTGCTGTTATAAGCGATAAAGGAGCGGATCCTTCTATCGCTCTACACGAATCATTTGGCTTCAAGAAACAGGGCCACTTAGCCAAGGTGGGCTTCAAGTTCAACCGCTGGCTGGGAACAATCCTTTTACAGAAAAGTCTGTGATTAACTTCAGCAACCTCTCAGAGCATGGGTTTAGAGTGAAGGCATGAAGCCGGGAATCAAATACACCGCAATAGGTCTAGTTGTGCTTCTAGCCCTGGGTTATTTGACAGCACTGGTCGGTGCTGCAGGAGGTTCGGTCTCAAGCGACCCTGCTTACAAAGACGAACCTGTAGTTGGTTTGGTAATCAAATACCGTGATGGCACGGTACCGGTGGATATCTTTGGTAATCAATTAGGGCTTGAATTGAGCACCACAAAACTTCTTCCTGGTGAAGACATTGGCCTTGGGATGCATTCAGCAAAGTTTGGTAAACAACTGAGAGAAGCCGATGCTCTAGTTATCGCTAACCAGGTTGCTAAGAGTGAATATGTCGAGGCAGTGTTTTTAGATCACTTACTCACTAAAGCTAGATACAACACTGCAACACCAAAACTTGCAGTCTTGAAAGCAAGCGCACCTCCTACAAAAGTTACTGCCAAAGATGGCTGGAGTGCTGCTTCTCCTTCGTTAGCCACCGTCAATCTAAGTTGGAGTGCTCCAACAAAGCTAAACGGAGGATTTCTCTGGGGATACCGGATTAGCAAGTACGACAAGGTCCTTGAAAAGTATGTAGTGCTTGTAAGCAATACAAAGAGCAGAGCAACATCCATCAAGATAAAAACTGGGCTTATCGCTGGTGAACAAACTAGCTTCAAAGTTGCTGCTATTACTAAATCTAGTAATTCCAAATACATGGCAATCAGCAAAGATTCTTCAGTTGCAAAAACTATTCCCACCGCAATACCGCAGCCACCAGTTTTACAGTCCGCTGGAAACATTACTTCTGCCAATCCAATTGTGAGTTGGGTAACTCAAGGCATTGAAGAACGCGGTGGACTAGCCGTTAGTTATTCAGTGAAAGCAACCGCTGCTGATGCAACAGAAGCCATGTGCTCATCTTCAAGTGTCTCCTGCACACTTAGTGGACTTGAAGCAGGTAAGAGATACCAAGTTGTTGTGACTGCGACCAATGCTAGAGGTTCAAGTTCGTCGATCCCGTTCACTGAGACCTTAGATCCTATGAAAGATATGCAGTGGTATCTCGATGGTGAATATGGCATCAACGCATCAAAGGCCCGGAAGATCACTAAAGGCAGCCCTTCAATTGTTGTTGCAGTTCTAGACACTGGAATAACAGAACATCCTGATCTACAAGCCAACATTGTTACTGGCTATGACTTCATCTCAGATCCAGCTAACGCACGCGATGGCAATGGTCGAGATGCAAACCCAACTGACCCAGGTGATTACACAACTGGAAAAAGCCCGAGCTCCTGGCATGGTACGCACGTCTCTGGCATCATTGCTGCCGAATCAAATGAAATAGGCATCTCAGGTATTGCACCTAATGTGAAGATTTCCCCAGTTCGAGTTCTAGGTGTTAACGGTGGGTCTGAAAGTGATATCGCAGCAGGTATCAACTGGGCCATCGGAGTAAAACTAAGTGGAATTCCGGCTAACCCGAATCCAGCAAAAGTGGTTAACCTCTCTATTGGTTCTTCCTCCTTCTCAAGTTGTAACACCTATTCACCAACTCAGTTAGCTATCGATGAGTCAAAGAAACGAAATGCGACTTTAGTTACCGCTGCTGGTAATGACAATCAGTTTGCTACCAATTCGTATCCAGGTAACTGTTATGGAAATATCACCATCGGTGCTACAGGTATCACGGGAGATCGCTCTTACTACAGCAACTACGCTGGCTATTCAAGATCACAAGACATCTACATCGGTGTTGATATCTCAGCTCCAGGTGGCGATGACAAGGTCGGTTACAACGAACCTGCAAGTGGTTTGATTTGGTCAACTCTCAATGACGGTAAGACCACTGTGGGCAGAGCTACTTATGGTGGCGAGCAAGGCACGAGTATGGCATCGCCAATTGCTGCAGGAGTTGTGGCTCTTATGTACTCTGTACGCCCAAGCATTACTTATACAAAAGTTTGGGAAATCCTCAGTTCAACGGCAAGTCCCTTTAACGCTGACTCTGATTGTGAATATCAGATGATCGACACCCCACTAAACGATGGGACAACTTTGACTACCGGTCTTTGTGGAATTGGCATCATTGATGCCAATGCTGCAGTCCTAGCAGTTCAGAAGTTAAACAAATAAAGCCAGCCCTAAAGGGCCAGCTTTGATTTGTTGCTGGTGCGGAAGGTGGGACTTGAACCCACACGCCTAAGGCGCTAGAACCTAAATCTAGTGCGTCTGCCAATTTCGCCACTCCCGCGGAGCCTTACTAGTCTAAGGGAAAAACAGAATCTTTGCCTGTGGAGAATCTAAGCAGCATTTCTCAGGATTTGTAAACATGGGCTATGGCCAGCCAAAGCGTCCAAAACATCACCGAGAGAGCTCGCTCCATCTTGGCATCTAGCCCTGAATCGCTGGATCAGGCAATCTCCAAGGCTCTAGATGAGGCATTTGAAAACGGCCAAGGCTTAGTCCAGTCAGCAGAGCAAAAGCTCATGGGGGAAGTCAGAAGTGCCCTTTCAGGCTATGGTCCGCTAGATGAACTAATTGCAGACCCAGAGATTGAGGAGATTTGGATCAATTCTCCTAATCAGGTTTTTCTAGCTCGGAAGTCTGGAACCGATAAACAGGACATAGCTCTTAGTGCCCTAGAGATTCGGCAGGCCGTGGAGCGCATGCTTAGAGATTCAGGTAGAAGGTTGGATCGCTCTGAACCATTTGTTGATGCCACGCTTCAAAACGGTTCACGTTTGCATGTAGTGATACCGGATGTGACAGCTGAGCACTGGGCAGTAAACATAAGAAAGTTTCCGACCAAAGTTTATTCGCTTGACGATTTGGTAAAACTAGATTCATTGAGCCAATCTATGGCTGACTACTTGGCCCGCAAGTTCAAAGACGGACTGAACATCTTGGTATCGGGAGCTACCCAAGCTGGTAAGACTACGATGCTCTGTGCGCTTTTAGATGTTGGTTCAAAAACAGAACGCTTGGTAAGCGTCGAAGAAACATTTGAGATTAGAACTAATTACACAGATTGGGTTGCCATGCAAGCAAGACAGGCAAACCTTGAAGGGGTAGGGGAGATAACCTTACGAAGATTAGTCAAAGAAGCTCTCCGAATGAGGCCAAGTCGTTTAGTCATCGGTGAGGTAAGACAGGCCGAAGCACTTGATCTTCTGATTGCTCTGAACTCAGGAATTGCAGGTCTCTGCACCATTCACGCAAACTCTGCATTTGATGCACTGGAGAAGCTAAAGCTATTGCCTTTGCTTGCTGGTGAAAACATTCCCGCCCTCTTCGTTGCGCAAACTGTTGAGCGGAATATTGGTTTAGTTGTTCATTGTGAGATGAGTAGTGGTGGAAAAAGAAGAGTTGCTCAAGTAATTGAATCGCTTTCCAATAACTCCTGGGCAGAGGTGCTGCTATGAGAACCAGATTGATACAAGCAGGCTTCTCAAATATTCAGCCAGCACAATTCATTTTGCTACTTGCTATTGGCTTTGCTCTTTTGTTTGGAGTAGTTCTATTAATGACAAGTTCAATGCTTATCGCAGCAAGTGTTTTCCTCTGCGTAGGGGCACAACTATTGGATACTCTGCAAACTCGGATAAAAACCGAGAATCTCAAGGCAAACCTAGAGTGGCCAAAGTTTTTAGATTCAATCCACTCAGCAGCCTGGGCAGGAGCATCACTAGAGCAAGCTATCCTTGATTCGGTTTCGGTAGCACCGCCAAAGATTGCTTGGGCTTTGCTCGAGTTTGAAAAGGATCAAGGCTCTGGACTTGCCTTTAGCCAAAGCCTAGATAACCTCAAGGCTCGGCTAGCTAATCCCATTGCTGATCGTTTTATCGAGATTACTCGCCTAGCAAGTGCTTCAGGAGGTAGAGGATACCTAAGTGCACTTAGATCTCAAGCGCTACAACTTCGATTAGAGAATGCTACCTGGAGTGAAATTCAAGCCAAACAGAACTGGGTTTTAGGAACAGCTAAGTTAGCTGTGCTGGCACCTTGGTTAGTGTTGGTGCTTTTAGGCATGCGACCTGAAACAGCGGTTGCCTTTCAAACTGAAACAGGAATTGTTGTTCTTGTAATTGGGCTAGTTGCGTCTTTGCTAGCTTTTCGATTAATCAAAACTTTAGGAGCTTTGCCGCAACGAACTAGAACGTTGG
>JAPLAJ010000082.1 GCA_026393335.1 Rhodoluna sp.
GAGCAGCTTGTGGCGGCGCAGCTGGACGCGGCGGCGCCATCTGCTGAAGCACTTGCCCAGCACATCCCACAGCACCCAAGGGCGAGTTGGGATTGCATGGCAGAAACTGCGCATGACCAGCCTGTGGCAAGGCTATTAACAGCCCCAATGTCCCCAGTGTTTTTAGGTTCATCATGTTGTGCCTTTACCTTCTTGCCCGCTCACGGAGTGTGAGATGAGATTGTCTGGCTTGTAGCAGCGCTCCGCGGCGAGTGCCGCCCAAAGAGCGTAGATATTTCAATGGGGTATGCTCAAACACTGCTGACGCAGCAGTGTTTTCATCGTGCGCGCACCGCAAGGCGAGATACGCCTTGCGGCCGCTGGATATCACGTGATTGGCAAGTAGGTCTGTGGCATCGTTCAGGAGAAAGCTCAGGCGATGGCAAGGGAGCTACGGCGCTGCTGGTAGATAAAACGCAATCGACGATAGCGCTTCCGCGCGCCCTCAGCACCCATCAGTTTTTTGTAACTGCGGATTGACGCCCCGAATCGGCGCGTGATTCAAGGAGTCCGCCCTTATTCGGAGCGGGTTCTGGATGGTTGGTGGGATCGCTCGGCAAGCCGAAGGCATTGCCCAGGAACTGCGCTCGGCAAGCCGAAGGCATTGCCCAGGAACTGCTGCGCCGGCTTGTGACGCAGCGCAAGACACAGCGTGGCAAGTTGGCGCTGCTGGTGGCCACGATGCTTCACGCACGCACAGCCAATCTGATGGCGCTCGCCGCCAGTCTGCCGCTGGTCACCGAACGGGCAGACATGCGCTACCAATGGATCGCCCGGTTCATTGACAACGAACGGGTGGTCTGTGATGCGGTGATGGAGCCGTTTGCCCGCGAGGTGCTGGCCAAGGCCGCCGAGGCTGGCCGCATCACCCTGATCATGGACCAGACCAAGGCCAACGACCGCCATCAGATCCTGATGCTGTCGCTGCGGTTCGGCGATCGCGCCTTGCCGCTCGCCTGGCGGGTCGAGGCGACCGCAGGCGCGATCGGGTTCGGATGTCAGAAGGCATTGCTTGACGCCATTGCGCCCTGGCTCCCAGCTTGTGCCGACATCTGCCTGATGGCAGACCGGTTCTATGGCACGCCGGATCTGATCGCCTTCGCCGCCGCGCAGGGGTGGGGCTACAGGCTGCGTCTGAAAGGCAACCTGTCGGTGTTCATCGACGGGCAGAAATCCCGCCTCGATCAGCATGTTGGCGGTAAGCTGCCCTATCTGCACGCCGTCCAGCTCACGCACCGCCGCGTCGTGACCAACATCGGAATTATCAACGATCCCGGCCACGACGAGCCATGGTTCATCGCCATGTCGGACAAGCCAGGGTATCTGACGACCCTCGACTACGCCGCCCGCTGGGGCATCGAGCCGATGTTCTCCGACTTCAAATCGCGCGGCTTCGGTCTCGAACAGAGCCAGTTGCAGACACCGGATCGCGTGTCCCGTCTGCTATTGGTCATGAGCCTCGCGCTCTACTTCGCGGTCTCCACCGGGCAATGGGACGCCGCCTCCAATCCCTCCGTCGACGAAAAAAAACCGCACGTCGTCAACCGAGAAACATGAGCCGAAGTCGGCTGTCGTGGTTCACCAGAGGCCTACGGCGCATCGTCAGACTGCTCACCTTCGGACTGCCCCTGCCACCGCTATGGGCATCAGGATAAAACTGATGGGTGGTCAGCTCAGGGGGTGTGGAACGATGCTGGAGCTGGCGCGAAGCGACAGGTCTGGCATTGGTCTGCGCCACCTGCTGATGAGCGTCAGCTCGGCAGCTCGTCAGCTCGGCAGCAGGTCCTACAGCCAG
>JAPLAJ010000154.1 GCA_026393335.1 Rhodoluna sp.
AGTCGATTATTGCTTTTGGTTTGGGAAATCCAACCCTGTATTTACTATCAATTGGTATTGGCGTTGGATCTCTGGTTGATTCTTCACTGGGGCCTAATGCCATTGACGGGGTTAGTTACCTAACTTTCCTAGCGCCTGCACTATTGGCTACCGCAGGTATCCAAGGAGCTATGGATGAGGTAACTTGGCCCACACTGCAAGGGTTCAACTGGGACAAAACATTTTTCTCCATGAACGCAACTGCTATTACCGGTAAGCAGATAGTCAATGGAATCTTGCTTGCAGCAATGGCAAGAGCTGTTTTGCAGGTATTCCTCTATGGATTATGTCTCATGGCATTCGGTGCTGTCACCTGTGAGACACTACCTATTCTTGTTCTAGTTTCAAGTACTGCAGGTCTCGGTTTTGCAGCGATCATGCTTGGGTTTGCCGGAACCATTAAAGAAGACGATGGAGTCTTTGCCTTGGTTGGCAGATTCATAGTTACTCCGATGTTTATGTTCTCTGGAACTTTCTACCCGATAACTTCAATGCCTTTGTATTTGCAGTGGATCGGCTGGATATCTCCGCAGTGGCATGCCACCAATCTAGGTAGAGCCATGTCATACGGAATGCCAATTGAATCTTGGCTACTTGTTCTGCACTGGGCGGTTATGGCTTTGATGACTTTGTTTGGAATGCTGTGGGCATACCGAGTCTTTGAGGCGAGGTTAGCCAAATGAGTTCAGCGAGCATAAGACAAGAATCAGCAATAGAAATTGCTGAAAGTAGAAAAGGCAAACTAGGAGCTGGGGTTTACTCAGGTAGATCCAGAGTTGTTCTAGAACGCGGTTACTTTGCTTTGAAGTCATCAACTTGGGCTGTTGTTGCCTCAGGTTTTGTTGAGCCACTGATTTATCTAGTCGCCTTTGGTTACGGGATCGGTCAGTTTATTGATGGTGTGGTTGATGGAAATGGAAATCCTATTTCTTATGCACAGTTCATCGCTCCAGCTCTTCTAGCAACTAGTGCTATGAATGGCGCTATCTATGATTCAACCTGGAATGTGTTTTTCAAGATGCACTTCGGCAGAATCTATAACGGAATGCTTTCAACATCTCTTGGCACACTAGATGTTGCTTTAGGTGAGATCAGTTGGGCTTTGCTTAGAGGCCTTGCCTACGCAATTGGCTTTATGGCTATTGTTACCCCGATGGGGCTAGTGCCATCGTGGTGGGGATTACTAGCTATCCCGGCATCAGTGCTAGTAGCTTTTGGCTTTGCAGCCGTTGGTATGGGAATTACAAGTTATCTAAAGCACCGTCAGCAGATGCAATACATTCAGCTGGTTATGTTGCCGATGTTCTTATTCTCTGGAACTTTCTTCCCACTAACTATTTACCCTGAGCCGATTCAGTGGCTGATTCAAGCTTTGCCACTATGGCAAGCAATTGAATTGATTAGAGGACTGACTCTAGGCATTTTGAATCTAGCCATGTTAGGTCACGTACTTTACTTCGTGGTAATGATAATCGGCGGGCTGTATTTCACAACCCGCCGACTAACAGCACTGTTCTTGCGCTAAAAACTATTCAGCTGCTCCGCCTACTACAGCAAGAACAATGTTCAAAGTAGTTAGTAAGAAGATAACTGGCACAGCCCACTTAGGCGTTACTTCCTTCTTTCGGTAGGTATAAGCAATGAAGAAGATTACAGTCAGTGAGATGGTCTTTAGAGAGATCACTACTGCATTGAGCTTTGCCGGATCTGAAACACCTGCCATGACAAGACCTGTGATTAGCATTGTGTAAGCACCGTGGAGGACACCGATGTTTACTTTCATCCCAGTCTTCATTTCTTTCATCGAAGTGAAGAAGCCAGCTAGAAGGGCAGCGATACCTAGGATGTGTAGTACTAGAAATATGTTAATGATTAGTTCTCTTGTGGAGTCTTCCATTTGTTTCCTTTGGTAGAAGTTATTTCCACTCTAGCGAAGTCGCGCCATCATCACTGCAGCCTCAACTGCCTCGGCACCTTTATCTTCTTTGCTATTCGGTAATCCGGCTCTATCTAGAGCCTGCTGAGCATTATCAACAGTTAGTAAACCAAAGCCGATAGGAACTCCATAATCCA
>JAPLAJ010000065.1 GCA_026393335.1 Rhodoluna sp.
CTGAAATTCGTGAGTCATTAGAAAAATTCGGCGTTCACTTCGATGTCTTCTTCCACGAGAACTCTCTATACGAACAAGGTTTAGTTCAGAAGGCTATTGAACGCCTTAGAGCTCTCGGTCACATCTATGACCAAGATGGTGCTGTTTGGCTAAGGTCAACAACATTTGGTGATGATAGAGATCGAGTAGTAATTAAGAGTGATGGCGAAGCAGCTTATATCGCAGGAGATCTTGCTTACTATCTTGATAAGCGTGAACGTGGATTTGATCAAGCGTTATATATGCTCGGAGCTGACCACCACGGTTATGTGCAGAGAATGATGGCAATGTGTGCCGCCTTCGGTGATGAACCAGGCGTGAACCTAGAAATACTTATTGGGCAACTGGTGAACCTAGTCAAAGATGGTGAACCGGTAAGAATGTCTAAGCGTGCTGGAACTGTTGTGACCATGGAAGACCTAGTTGATGCAGTTGGTGTGGATGCAGCTAGATATGCTCTGACCAGATCTTCAATCAACTCGATGGTGGATATTGATCTTGATCAACTTTCAAAGAAGACAAACGATAACCCTGTCTTCTATGTGCAGTATGCCCACGCTAGAACTAAGCAGGTAGCTAACAACGCAGCATCGCTAGCTGTCGATGACAGTGAATTTGATCCAAGTTTGCTCACTCACGAGAGTGAATCTAACTTACTTGCAGCTCTTGCACGTTTTCCTGCAGTTATGGCTCATTCTTCAACTGAGCGAGCTCCTCACCTGGTAGCTCGCTATCTAGAGGAAGTTGCTGGGGCATATCACCGCTGGTATGACGCCTGCAGGGTAACCCCGCTATCAGGCAACGCTGTTGAAAGCGTTCATCGCACAAGATTGTGGCTAAACAACGCTGCAGCTGTTGTCTTGGCTAATGGTCTTAAGGTCCTTGGCGTTAGTGCACCGGAGCGTATGTGATGAATGACAATCAATTAGCTCCGGCATGGCTTACTAAGCCAAAGGATGTAAACGTAATCGCAGCAGGTATCTGGCCAAAGAGCTTTAAGCGTGATGGTGAAGGTCACATGGAAATTGGTGGAGTGGCTGTTGGCGATCTCGTGGCACAGTTTGGTTCTCCACTTTATGTTTTAGACAAAACTGAATTCTTTGATAGAGCCAAGCAGATTATCTCTTCGTTTTCAAAGGCAGCTCAAGCTCACGGCACTGAGGCAAAGATTTACTATGCAGGCAAAGCATTTCTTTCAACTGAAGTGGTTCGTTGGGTAGATCAACTTGGAATGAATGTTGATGTTTCTTCTGGTGGTGAACTTGCTGTTGCTCTTGCAGGAGGAATAGATCCTGCTCGAATTGGTTTGCACGGTAACAACAAATCTCACAGTGAAATTGGTAGGGCTGTTTCAGCAGGTGTTGGCGTAATAGTCATTGACAGCGATATTGAGATTGAAAGAATTGCTTCTGCTGCTGGTGCGCAAGACCGCATTCAGCCGGTGCGACTGCGAGTTAACAGTGGTGTTCATGCACATACCCACGAATACCTTGCTACTGCCCGCGAAGATCAAAAGTTCGGAATCGCTATTGCTGATGTTCCTTCCTTGGTTGAAAAGATCAGGTCGCATAAGCACCTTCATTTCCTAGGTCTTCATTCACACATCGGTTCACAGATTTTTGCTGTTGAAGGTTTTGTTGAAGCTGCTAAGCGACTGGTAGCGCTGCAAGCAGAGATTCTCAAGGGCGGCCCTGTTCCTGAAATGAATTTGGGTGGTGGCTTCGGAGTTGCCTACACACTGGCCGATAAGCCAATGGCAATAGAAGATGTAGCTAACGCAATTACTAACGTTGTTGCTGAAGAGTGTGCCAAGCATGGAATTGAAATTCCAGTTCTAGCTTTTGAACCAGGACGAGCCATTGTTGGGCCTGCCGGCATAACTATTTATAACGTTGGCACAACCAAGGATGTTTTAGTTGGTGACGACGCGCTAACCAGGAAGTATGTGAGCATCGATGGCGGAATGAGCGATAACGCCAGACCTGCTCTTTATGGAGCTGACTACTCTGTGCTCTTGGCATCGAGAGAATCTGATGCAACTCCAACACTGTCTCGAGTGGTTGGTAAGCACTGTGAATCAGGGGATATCGTAGTCAGAGATGCTTATCTTCCAGAAGATGTTGCTCCTAATGATCTACTTGCTGTTGCGACCACTGGTGCATACTGTTTCTCACTTGCCAGTAACTACAACTACCTAGCTAGAGCTGCTGTGGTTGCTGTTCAAGAGGGCAAAGTAGAACTAATTATCAGATCTGAAACCGAAGAGGATTTACTAGCAAGAGATGTGAAGGTGTCCAAATGATTGATTACCGCCCACTTAGAGTCGCGCTTTTAGGTGCTGGCTCTGTTGGATCACAGGTTGCCAGATTAATCCTGGAGAACAAAGATGAGCTTGCTGCTCGAGTTGGTGCTGAGCTTCAGCTAGCCGGTGTTTTAGTTAGAGATAAAAGAGCAGCTAGGGGATACGGAATACCTGCTGAACTAATCACTACAGAAGCTGATCAACTAATTCTTGGGGCAGATATTGTTATTGAAGTTATGGGTGGGATTGAACCGGCACGAACATACATCTTGGCTGCCCTGAATTCTGGTAGTGATGTGATTACCGCGAACAAAGCGTTGCTGGCAACCCATGGCTCAGAACTTTTTGACGTTGCTGAACAAGTTGGTGCTCAACTTTACTTTGAAGCAGCTGTAGCAGGAGCAATTCCAATTATTAGACCACTTCGCGAATCCCTTGCTGGTGACAAGGTCAAGCGCATCATGGGTATTGTCAACGGATCTACTAACTTCATTCTCGATCGCATGGATTCAACCGGGGTAAATCTTGAAGAGGCGATGGCAGAGGCAACCAAGCTTGGTTATCTTGAAGCAGATCCTGCTCTAGATGTTGAAGGTTACGACGCTGCGCAAAAGGCAGCTATTTTGGCCTCTCTTGCTTTCCATACTGAAGTTCCTTTGGAAAAGGTTTACCGCGAAGGAATTACAAAAGTCACAGCAGCTCAGATAGCTGCAGCCAAACGAGATGGCTATGTCATCAAGCTTCTGGCTATCTGTGAAATGATTCCAGCCGATGCAGAAAATCCAGAAGATGGAATATCTGTTCGCGTCTACCCAGCTATGGTTCCGCTAGAGCATCCTTTGGCTGCAGTTCGCGGAGCATTCAATGCTGTCTTCGTTGAAGCAGAAGCTGCTGGAAGTTTGATGTTCTATGGCGCAGGAGCTGGTGGCATTCAAACAGCCTCTGCTGTTATGGGTGATTTAGTATCTGCAGCCAAGCGTCACGTTGCAGGTGGTCCTGGCCTTGCTGATTCAGTGCACGCCGATTTGGAAGTTTTGCCAATCAGCAGAATCAAGACTCGCTATCAAATCACTTTGGAAGTTACTGACCAGCCTGGTGTACTGGCCGCGGTAGCAAACATCTTCGCAGCGCACAATGTTTCGATTGAAACAGTTGAGCAATCATCAAAAATGATTCAAGCAGAAAGCACTGCTTGGTTGGAAATTGGAACTCATGAGGCTAGTGATAAATCACTTGCTGCAGTAGTAAATGAACTCGACGCCAGTGCTGCCGTTGAACAGATCACCTCTGTAATCAGAGTTGAAGGAGTCTAAAATGGCACATCAATGGCGTGGAGTTATCAACGAGTATTTTGATCGACTAGACATTGCTCCTGGTACCAAGGTGATAACTCTTGGTGAAGGTGGCACACCACTTGTGCATGCTCCAGCACTTGCCAAATTAGTTGGCGCTGCAGATGTTTGGCTAAAGGTTGAAGGAATGAACCCAACTGGTTCTTTCAAAGATCGCGGTATGACAATGGCCGTTACCAAGGCAGTTGCTCACGGAGCCAAAGCTGTTATCTGTGCGTCAACTGGAAATACTTCAGCTAGTGCTGCAGCTTACGCATCAGCTGCAGGAATCAAATCTGTTGTGCTTATCCCTGAGGGCAAGATAACCATGGGTAAGTTAGCTCAGGCTGTTGCTCATAAAGCAGAGATTTTGCAGGTGCGTGGAAACTTCGATGACTGTTTAGTGTTAGCTCGTGAGCTCAGCGAGAACTATGCGGTTCATCTTGTGAACTCGGTGAACCCTGACCGTATTGAAGGTCAGAAGACTGCAAGTTTTGAGGTTGTTGAATCCCTAGGTTTCGCTCCTGATTTCCATGTGATGCCAGTAGGTAACGCAGGTAACTACAGCGCTTACTTCAAGGGCTATCTAGAAGAGTTAAACGAAGGAAACATCAAAGGGGTTCCTGTGATGTGGGGATTCCAAGCCGAAGGATCAGCGCCATTTGTGGCAGGACACCCGATAGCTAATCCAGAAACTATTGCTACCGCTATACGTATTGGTAACCCAGCTTCTTGGGATCTAGCCCTAAGTGCTCAGGAGTGCAGCAGGGGAGAGTTTGGCGCAGTATCAGATGAAGAGATTCTCTGGATGCACCGCTACCTATCTAATGAGGTTGGTGTGTTCGTTGAGCCTTCATCAGCTACCGGGGCCGCAGGTCTATTTGAGAACTCAAAGCTAGGTAAGGTTCCTGCTAACGCGAAGATCGTTGTCACTGTCACAGGTCATGGTCTTAAAGATGTTGGCTGGGCATTGAAAGATGCCAATGGAAATGAGATCACACCTGTTTCTTGTTCTAAAGAAACTGCAGAGGTTGCAGAAATACTTGGATTGGATAAAAACTAATGCGTTTAGATCAAGCTAACGCCATGCTTGGCCGCAAAGTTGTGGTCAAAGTTCCAGCCACCACAGCAAACCTAGGTCCAGGCTTTGACACTTTAGGTATGGCTTTATCTTTCTACGATGAACTTGAAGTTATCGCAGTCGATGCTCTTGATGCACAGGTTGAAGTTATCGGCGAAGGTGCAGGAGAAGTTGCTACCGGTGATGAGAATCTAGTTGTAAAAGCAATTGCTTACACTTTTCAATATCTAAGACAACCACTGCCTGGTTTGAGATTGAAGGCTCATAACTTTATTCCGCACGGTAGGGGAATGGGATCATCAGGAGCTGCAGTTGTTGCGGGCATTATGGCTGCCAAAGGTTTGCTTGAAGGAATAGTAGAGATTAGCTCTGCACAACTTCTAGATATCGCAACAAAACTTGAAGGCCACCCAGACAACGTTGCCCCAGCACTTTTCGGTGGACTAACTATTGCTTGGCAAGATGAAACCGGACCTAAGCACAAGAAGTTGTTTGTGCACAGAGGAGTCTCTCCTTTAGTTCTTGTTCCAAAGAACAAGATGTCAACAGAGTTAGCTAGATCCCTTCAACCAGACTCAGTTCCACACGATGACGCTGTTTTCAACGTCTCAAGATCTGCTCTCTTGATTGCAGCTCTAACCCAGAGCCCAGAGCTGTTATTGGCAGCTACTGAAGACCGTTTGCACCAGAACTACCGTGCCAAAGCTATGCCTGAAACGGACGCACTGATCACCGTTCTTCGTAATTCCGGACATGCTGCCGTGGTTTCAGGAGCAGGACCTTCGGTATTGGTCTTATCCAGTGATCCGGCTCAAAGACTGGCCGCAGCTAGCCTTGCGGCAAGGGATTTCCCAGACTGGGCCCCTTTAATGTTGGCTGTTGACTTCAAAGGTGCTACTGTTACAACGTACAAACATCTTGGGGCTAATTCATAGCTACCTGGTACCAAATCCCGTAAATACTTACGGTTCGAGCACGACAAGGGTCGTGCACTAAGCAATCCACCTCAAATACGAAACCGATTGCTAAATCAAGAAAGAGTCATACAAACATGGATGAAATCCAAAAAGAAAGTTCACCAAAGAGATCACGTCGCGTAACTGCAGTTCCTGCAACCGATGTACCGGTAGAAGCTAAGAAGCCTGCCCGTTCTCGTAAGGGTGAAGATGCAGCTGCTCAAACTGCTGCTCCTGAAACTAAGTCTTCTGATGCAGTAGCACCAGAGCGAAGCAACAACAATAGAACTCGTAACCGTTCAGCAGCTCCTAGCGAGTCAGCTCCTCAGTCTGAAGGATCACAGGAGAGCAATTCAGATCGTCCAACTCGCGATCGTGAAGTTGATAGCGAACGTCCTGAGCGTTCTGAGCGTAATGACCGTCAAGGTCAAAACCGTAACCGCAACCGTAACCGCAACCGTTCAGGTGGAAACGATCGTTTCAGAGATCGTGGTCCACGTCGTAACAACGAGCGCGATGAAGTTGATACCGAGATCTCTCCTGATGATGTATTAGTGCCGGTAGCAGGTATCTTGGACATCCTGGATAACTATGCATTCGTTAGAACCACTGGTTACCTAGCTGGCCCTAACGATGTTTATGTGTCGCTTGGTCAGGTCAAGAAGTACTCACTTCGTAAAGGTGACGCAGTTGTCGGTGCAATCCGTCAGCCTCGTGATGGTGATTCACCTTCAAGGACTAAGTTCAACGCCATCGTTCGTGTTGACACTGTAAATGGTCAGACTCCTGAAGAGGCAGCTAACCGCGTTGAATTCGGCAAGCTAACACCTCTATACCCACAGACTCGTCTGCGTCTAGAGACTGAGCCAAACAAGCTATCGACTCGAATCATTGACTTAGTAGCCCCTATTGGTAAGGGTCAACGTGGTCTTATTGTGTCTCCTCCTAAGGCAGGTAAGACACTTGTTCTGCAGGCTATTGCTAACTCAATTGCTGTAAACAACCCAGAGGTTCACCTAATGGTTGTTCTAGTTGATGAGCGTCCTGAAGAAGTTACCGACATGCAGAGAACTGTTAAGGGTGAAGTTATTGCTTCTACTTTTGACCGTCCAGCAGAAGATCACACAACTGTTGCAGAACTTGCTATTGAGCGAGCAAAGCGTCTAGTTGAGATGGGTCACGATGTCGTAGTGCTTCTTGACTCAATCACAAGACTTGGTCGTGCATACAACCTTTCAGCTCCGGCATCTGGTCGTATTCTTTCCGGTGGTGTTGATTCATCAGCACTTTACCCACCAAAGCGTTTCTTTGGTGCCGCTCGTAACATCGAAGATGGTGGATCACTAACTATCCTTGCAACCGCTCTAGTTGAGACTGGTTCAAAGATGGATGAAGTTATCTTCGAAGAGTTCAAGGGAACTGGAAACATGGAACTTCGTCTTTCCCGTTCACTAGCTGACAAGAGAATCTTCCCAGCGGTTGATGTAAACGCATCTGGTACTCGTCGTGAAGAAATGTTGATGAGCCCTGATGAGACCAAGATTGTTTGGAAGCTTCGTCGTGCACTTGCAGGCCTAGAGCAGCAGCAGGCACTTGAACTTGTTCTAAACCGTCTAAAGGAAACTAAGAGCAACGTTGAGTTCCTAATGATGGTTCAGAAGTCAATGCCAGTAGCAAGCGGATCTGAAAGCGAATAATGCTATCTTCAGTCCAGGCTTTACTGGCTGAACATGCAGAGTTGCAAACACAACTTTCAGAAGCCTCAGTCCACGCCAATCCAGTTCTCGCTAAGAAACTCAACCGTAGATACGCTGAGCTAAATGCGATTGTTTCGGCTTACCATTTGGTAAATGAAATGCAGTCTGATCTAGATGCTGCTAAAGACATGGCTAAGGAAGATGAAAGCTTTGCCGATGAAGTTCCAGCTATGGAAGAAAAGCTTCACGAGGCAACTGAAAAACTTAGAAGACTACTAATTCCTAGAGACCCAGATGATGGTCGCGATGTGATTATGGAAATCAAGGCTGGTGAAGGTGGCGCTGAATCTGCGCTGTTCGCAGCAGATCTTTTCAGAATGTATATCCAGTACGCCAACAGCAAGGGCTGGAAGACAGAAATCCTAGACAAGAACGAATCAGATCTCGGTGGATACAAGGATGTTCAGATTGCCATCAAGGGTAAGTCAGCTGATCCTGCTGAAGGAGTTTGGGCTCACCTGAAGTATGAAGGTGGTGTGCACAGAGTTCAGCGAGTTCCAGTAACTGAAACTCAAGGCCGTATTCACACTTCAGCTGCTGGTGTTCTGGTATTCCCAGAAGTTGACGCTCCTGAAGAACTTGAAATTGCCGCGAATGAAATTCGTGTTGATGTATTTAGGTCCTCTGGTCCTGGTGGCCAGTCGGTAAACACTACTGACTCAGCTGTGCGCCTAACTCACATTCCAACTGGAATCGTAGTTTCTATGCAGAACGAAAAGTCTCAGCTACAAAACCGTGAAGCAGCGATGCGTGTTCTAAGAGCAAGATTGCTAGCAGCTCAGCAGGAAGCATTAGAAGCACAGCTAAGCGCGGCTAGAAAATCACAGGTCAAGAGCGTTGACCGCTCTGAGCGCATTAGAACTTATAACTTCCCTGAAAACCGTATTGCTGATCACAGAACTGGTTACAAGGCTTACAACCTAGATCAGGTTATGGATGGGGCACTAGAACCTGTAGTCCAGTCAGCAATTCAAGCTGATGAGGAAGCAAGGCTAGCTGCTCTTGGTGAGAGCGAGTAATGAAGCTCTCTGCTGCTATCGAACTGGCATCAAAAAAGTTTGAACAAGCAGGCATTGAATCTTTCCTGGCAGACGCTGAGATTCTTTTGGGCTTTGTCCTTGATATATCAAGAGGTGAGCTTCAGGTAAAAGCCATCACCGGTGAATCTATAGATTCCGATCAAGAAGAAAAATTTCTTGAGCTGGTAAATAAACGTGCAGAAAGATTTCCGCTTCAGCACCTAACCGAAGTTGCCTACTTTAGGTCTTTGGAGCTAAAAGTTGGACCTGGCGTATTTGTTCCTAGATTTGAAACTGAAACCGTAACTCAGCTAGCAGTGGATGCACTCAAGGCTGTCCCAACTGAGAATCCAATTGCGGTTGATTTAGCCACTGGTTCAGGAGCAATTGCTTTATCACTTGCTGTTGAAGTACCCACTGCTCAAGTCTTTGCAGTTGAACTTAGTGAAGAAGCTCTTGTATACACAAGAGCGAACTTTGCAAGATACGCACCTGGGGCTACTTTGCGCCAAGGTGATCTAGCCGATGCCTTCCCTGAACTAGATGGTCAGGTAGATGTGTTGGTATCAAACCCTCCGTACATTCCAGATGAAATGATTCCTATCTACCCTGAGGTGCATTTACATGACCCGAGCATGGCTCTGTATGGGGGAGTAGATGGACTTGACCTAGTTAGAAAGGTCGAAATCTCAGCTAAAAGATTGCTGAGAAAAGGCGGAGCATTGATTATTGAGCATGCTGACATGCAAGGCGATGCCATAAGACAACTAATATTGAGCCTAGGTTGGCGTCAATGTGCAACCCATAAGGATTTATCAGGTCGCGATAGAGCGACCACCGCGATCAGATAGGACGGGTGGTTAGAAATGCAAAAAGTTTTTGATTGCTCTGTTGACACGGATTTGCTAACTGGAATGCGTCTGGCCAAAGTTGCTCTCGGTAGAACTGAACTTGCGGTTATTCCAACTGACACTGTTTACGGGATTGCAGCTAACGCTTTTTCCCCTGAAGCTGTTCAAGCTCTTTTAGATGCAAAAGGTAGAGGTAGACAATCACCCCCTCCTGTTCTTATCGCTAACTTGAATATGGCAAAAGCATTAGTTGAATCCCTACCGGATGCAGCAATTAAACTTGCCGAGACATTTTGGCCTGGGGCTTTGACAATGATTTTGAAAGCACAACCTTCTCTGCAATGGGATTTGGGAGAGACCAAAGGAACAGTTGCTCTTCGCGTGCCAGATCACAAGATTGCTTTGGCTCTAATTGAAGAAACTGGACCTTTAGCTGTTTCCAGTGCGAACCTAACTGGTGAACCAGCTGCCACAACATGTAAGCAAGCGCTGGACTATTTAGATAAGTCAGTGAATGTTTTCTTAGATGGTGGACCTAGCCCAAAGGGTGAAGCATCAACGATCCTAGATCTAACTGCACTGGTTGATAGTTATGACAAATCAGGTGCACTTAGCACTACAGGTGTTATCAAGATTGTCAGACGCGGAGCTCTTTCAGAGGCAAAGATTCGTTCAGTAGTTGGAGATTTACTCGAAGTCAGTGCAGGCTAGTGCGCGCCTATCTACTTTTAATGGCAATAGCGGGGGTAATAACCTACCTAGCTACCTTTGTGGTTAGAAAACTTGCCGATCGCTACAAGATTTATCCAAAGGCGATTAGAACAAGAGACATGCACACTAAGCCAACCCCGCGTATTGGTGGACTGGCGATGTTTATTGGTTTTGTGGTCTCGGTTGGGATAGCAGCCCTTATTGGTTGGTTTGAAGTTGTTTTCGCAGATCCAGGGCCAATCATCGCCATATCCCTTGCCGCTCTTGTTGTTATGGCAATTGGCTTTCTAGATGATCTTTATGATCTGGACTGGACAATCAAACTTGCCGGTCAGTTCCTAGCAGCCGGTGTGCTGGCTTGGAATGGTGTGCAGATTGTTTCACTGCCAATTTTCGGCATCACTGTCGGGTCTTTTGGTGTGTCCTTTGTCGTTACCGTTTTCTTAGCTGTATTGGTTATGAATGCGGTGAACTTCATTGATGGGCTAGATGGCTTGGTAGCCGGGGTAGTTCTGATTGGAACAGTTGTCTTCTTTATCTATTCCTATTTGCTAGCTCAACAGATTTCACCAACAAACTACTTCAACCTGGCAACCGTTATCTCCGCAATAGTTATTGGAATGTGTGTTGGCTTCTTGCCGCATAACTGGCATACCGCCAAGATCTTCATGGGCGATGGCGGAGCACTGCTTCTTGGTCTTCTGATGACAGCATCTGCACTTACTGTTACAGGTCAGATTGACCCAGCATCTCTCAAGCGTGATGATTTAGTTCCTGCAGTGCTGCCACTGATTCTGCCGATATCTATTTTGTTACTGCCGCTTCTAGATTTTGCTTTAGCTGTGGTTCGTCGCTTGGCTGCAGGTAAGTCACCATTCTCTGCAGACCGCTTGCACCTTCATCACAAGTTACAAGATTTTGGTCACAGCCACATTGGTTCAGTTTTGGTCTTCTACTTCTGGAGTGCTTCAGTTTCAGTTAGCTGTTTGCTCCTTTTCCTAACTGATTTCATCTGGGTAGTTGTTTTCGCAGTTCTCTCTGTATCAAGTTCACTTTTGTATACGATGTGGCCTCAATTTAAACGAATCCATGCAAGAAAGAAGAGACAGAATGTTTGATGATTTGAAATCAGTTATGTTACGTGTGCTTAGGTTAGGTGCACTCTTAGTTCTAGGAATTACCGTTGTGGGATCGGGAATTGGGTTCCTGGTTGCCGGTGTCCCAGGTGTTTTGGCAGCGCTTGCCGGGGGAGCGGCTGCTTTTGTCTTTACTGCTCTAACTGCGCTTAGCCTCTTGCTTGGATCAAAGCTGGGACTAGCTGGGTTTCTTGGAGTTGTCTTAGGTGGCTGGCTAGTCAAGATGGTACTTTTCTTGGTGCTCTTTGGTGTTTTGAACAGGGCAGATTGGTTGACTTTTGATTCAAGACCTGTCGTATTCTTCACAGTTGTCGCAGCCGTACTTGGAGGCCTAGTCTTGGACACTTTGATTGTGACTAAGGCAAGACTTGCTCCAGCGGTTAAATCCAGTTAAATTGCTGGAAATTTGGCTCAATTAGCGGTTTTTAGGTCTTTGGATGCTGATACGATTTGAGTATCGCTTGCTCCAGTAGTAACGATAACCCACTGTAAATCGCCGCAAGGTTAGGCATGGCCTGCCCCGAAACAGGAGTCAAAGCTGTTCACTCAAAAGTTGCTACTGCTCACTGCAGGGTTCGATCCTTTCACCGCTGGTGAGGGCGAATTCGAGCCGCCAACAATTGGTGAATTTTATCCAGAAGTAATCGCTTTTGAAGGCACTCCTTTTGCACTAAACAGAATTATGTTGATTCGTCTATTGGTGACGACTCTTCTAATCGTGCTATTTACCCTCTGGGCTAACCGATTCCGTAAGAGCACCGCAACTGGTCAGTTTGTGCCAGGTAGATTCCAGATGTTCGGTGAAATCTCTCTGAACTTCGTTCGTAAGTCAATTGCTCACGAACAGCTAGGTGAGAAGGACGGCGATCGCTTCCTTCCACTACTAACCACAATCTTCTTTATTGTTCTGGGCATGAATATCACAGGTATCGTGCCTGGGCTAAACATCGCTGGAACTTCAGTTATTGGTTTGCCAATCATCTTGGCTGGAGCTGCCTACGTAACCTTTATTTATGCAGGTGTGAAGGCTCACGGAGTGATGTTCTTCAAGAACGCACTATTCCCAGCTGGCGTTCCTAAAGCCTTCTACGTACTGGTAACTCCGATTGAGTTCCTATCAACTTTTATTCTTCGTCCGGTAACTCTGGCTCTTCGTCTAATGATGAACATGATCGCCGGACACTTGCTGCTGGTGTTGTGTTTCACAGCAACCCACTTCTTCGTTTTGTATTCCGATGGTGCTTTCAAGGCCTTTGGTTTACTCACATTCACCTTCGGGTTTGTCTTCACTCTCTTTGAGATTTTGGTGGCATTCTTGCAGGCATACGTATTCACCCTGTTGACAACTGTTTACATTCAGCTGTCGTTAGCAGATGAACACTAAGAAACACAATGAACTAACAAACCGTTAGTTCAAACCATGGAAGGAAAACAAAGTGCAGATTATTCAACTAGCAGCAGAAGCAGTTACACAGGTATCACAGGTATCAGGTAACCTCGGCGTTCTAGGCTACGGCCTTGCAGCGATTGGTCCTGGTATCGGTGTAGGACTTGTTGTTTCAAAGACAATCGAGTCAATTGCTCGTCAACCAGAACTAGCCGCAAGACTTCAGGTAACAATGTGGCTTGGTATCGCGTTTACCGAAGCATTGGCTCTAATCGGTCTTGCAACCCCATTCATCTTCGCAGCCTAAGGTTTCATAAATGACTATTGGAATTCACGAACTATTGATGCCGACCTCGGCGTCAGCTAACCCGCTCATACCTGCGGTAGCTGACATCGTTTGGTCTGCTGTGGTTTTCGCGATTCTGCTGGTCTTCTTCTGGGTAAAGGTTTTGCCTAACTTCAAAAAGAACATCGATGCAAGAACTGAAGCGATCGAAGGTCGTTTAGCTCAAGCAGAGAAGGCTCAAGCTGAAGCTGCGGCAAAGACTGCAAACATCGAAGCTGAGCAAGCAGAGGCACGTGCCGAAGCTGCTCAAATTCGTGAATCTGCAAGAGCCGAAGGTGCAGCAATTCTTGCTGAACTAAAAGAGCAGGCTTCCCTTGAAGCAGCTCGAATGGCAGAAACTGCAAAGAAGCAAATCGAAGCAGAACGTCAGTCCGCAATCATTTCTTTGCGTGCTGAAGTTGGAGCATTAGCTCTCGATCTTGCCTCTGCTGTAGTTGCGCAGAACCTAAAAGATGACAAGAACGCTTCGAGCATGGTCTCAGGCTTCCTGGCAGATCTAGAGAAAGACAGCAAGAAGAACTAATGGCCTCCTCAACTCGTCAAGCGCTGGCACAAGCTAAAGCAGATGCATCTGCATACCTTGGGTCAGATCTAGCCTTTGCGATTGACCTATTTGTAGTTGCCGATGCAATCTCGGGTAGTACCCAGTTGCGCGGAATCCTCTCAGACTCTTCCACTGAGAGTGATGCAAAGAATGCGCTAATTGAGCGCGTATTCAACACAAAGGTCAGCGCAAACGCAATCGAGTTTGTAAAGAAAGTCTCTGCTCTTAGATTCTCTAGAAGCATGGACTTAGTTATTGTTCTTGAACAGCTTGGTGTTCACGCAGCTGCGGCAACCGCTTCAAAGACTAATGTTCTGGACGATGTTCAGAGTGAACTATTTAGTTTCCAGCAGGTTGTTGCAAGCGACAGAGATCTTCAGTTCGCATTGAGCAACAAGAGTGCACCAAATGCAACGAAGCTTGCATTGGTAAAGGCACTTATTGGCTCAAAGGCAAATGCAGTAACTCTTGCGCTTATCAACCAGGCGGTTGGTTCTGCTCGTGGTCGTCGCGTTGCGATTGTCATTGATCAGTTTGCTAAGCAGGTTGCAGCCTACGGAGATTCACTTGTTGCAACAGTCACAGTTTCTAAGGAACTAGAACAAAGCCAGATTGAGCGTTTGCGTTCAACCCTGGCTGGTACTTATGGTCAGCAAATTAGCCTGAACGTCGAAATCGATCCTTCGATTCTCGGTGGAATGGTAGTTCAAATTGCTGGTGAAATAATCGACGGAAGCGTAAGCACCCGTCTGCAAAACCTAAAGCTGCAGTTGGTAAAGGCCTCCAGCAGCATCAACCGAAGCTAACGCTTCAGAAGTAGAGGAACAAGATGGCAGATCTAAGCATCAGTCCGAATGAGATTCGCTACGCGCTTAAGGACTTTGCTAAGTCTTACGAGCCAGCTCAGGCTAGCCGTACCGAAATCGGTCACGTTATCGATGCCGGTGACGGTATTGCTCACGTTGAAGGCTTGCCTAGCGTTATGGCTAACGAACTTCTAAAGTTCGAAGACGGCACTTTAGGTCTAGCCCAGAACCTAGATGAGCGAGAGATTGGTGTGATCATCCTTGGTGAGTTCACCCACATCGTTGAAGGCATGAAGGTTGAGCGCACAGGCGAGATTCTTTCTGTTCCTGTAGGTGATGACTTCCTTGGTCGTGTAGTAAACCCAGTAGGTGAGCCAATCGATGGTAAGGGAGAGATCAAATCTTCTGCTCGTCGTGCACTGGAACTTCAGGCTCCTGGTGTTATGGCGCGTAAGTCAGTTCACGAGCCACTACAAACAGGTATTAAGGCAATCGACGCGATGATTCCTATCGGTCGTGGACAGCGTCAGCTAATCATTGGTGACCGTCAGACTGGTAAGACCGCAATTGCTATCGATGCGATCATCAACCAGAAGGCTAACTGGGAATCAGGCGACCCAAAGAAGCAGGTTCGTTGTATCTATGTTGCTGTTGGTCAAAAGGGATCAACTATCGCATCTGTAAAGGGAGCTCTAGAAGCTGCTGGCGCAATGGAATACACAACTATCGTTGCATCTCCTGCATCTGACCCAGCTGGTTTCAAGTACCTAGCTCCATACACCGGTTCTGCAATTGGTCAGCACTGGATGTATGACGGCAAGCACGTCCTAATCATTTTTGATGACCTATCAAAGCAAGCTGAGGCTTACCGTTCGATTTCATTGCTACTGCGTCGTCCACCAGGTCGTGAAGCATACCCAGGTGACGTCTTCTACTTACACTCACGCCTACTAGAGCGTTGTGCAAAGTTGAACGATGAACTGGGTGCAGGTTCTATGACTGGACTTCCAATCATTGAGACCAAGGCAAACGACGTTTCTGCATACATTCCAACCAACGTAATTTCTATTACCGATGGTCAGATCTTCTTGCAGTCAGACTTGTTCAACGCTAACCAGAGACCAGCTATTGACGTAGGTATCTCAGTTTCTCGTGTAGGTGGTGCAGCTCAGGTTAAGGGCATCAAGAAAGTTTCTGGAACATTGAAACTTGAACTTGCTCAGTACCGTTCATTGGAAGCATTCGCAATGTTTGCAAGCGACCTAGATGCAGCTTCACGTCAGCAGCTAGCACGTGGTGCACGTCTGATGCAGCTTCTAAAGCAGCCTCAGTACTCTCCATACCCAGTTGAAGAACAAACAGTATCTATCTGGGCTGGTACTACAGGAAAGCTTGATGAAGTTCCAGTTGAAGACATCCTTCGTTTCGAGAGCGAATTGCTAGATCACCTTCGTCGTAACTCACAGGTTCTAACAACAATTCGTGAGACCAACGATCTAAAGGATGACACTGTTGCTGCTCTTGAGGCAGAAGTAGTGAAGTTCAAGAAGAGCTTCCTAACCGGAGTTGGCAAGCCTCTTTCTTCTGTGGGCAACGAATCAGTTGCAGCTATCGCTGAAGAAGAAGTTGACCAAGAGAAGATTGTGAAGCAGAAGCGCTAATAAAGCGTTTTTGATTTCAAGAGAAAGATAAGGAATAAGACATGGGTGCGCAACTTCGGGTCTATAGGCAGAAGATTAAATCTGCTCAGACGACCAAGAAGATCACTCGAGCCATGGAGTTAATCTCAGCCTCACGCATTTACAAAGCACAACAGCGTTTGACTGCAGCTAACCCATATTCTCGAGCGATTACTCGTGCCGTGTCTGCTGTTGCTACCTTTTCAAACATCGATCACCCACTAACTACTGAACCTAAAGAGATTCGTAGATCAGCTGTGGTTATCTTCACAAGTGACCGTGGTCTAGCTGGTGCTTTCTCAACTAACGTTCTAAAGGAATCAGAACAACTAACCCAGCTTCTAAAAGATCAGGGCAAGGATGTTGTTTACTACCTAGTTGGTCGTAAGTCTGTAGGTTTCTTCTCATTCCGTAAGCGTGCAGCTATTCGCACCTGGACAGGTGGAACAGATCTTCCAGTTTTCACTACTGCTCAGGAAATTGCTACTGCGGTTGTTGATGCCTTCAACCTTGGTTTCGATGATGGTGGAGTTGACGAAATTCACTTGGTATACAACAAGTTCGTTTCGATGATCAGCCAGGAACCTCAGGTTGTTCGTTTGCTTCCTTTGGAAGTTGTTGAAGGTGTTTCA
>JAPLAJ010000151.1 GCA_026393335.1 Rhodoluna sp.
GCTACAAATTAAGTTAGAACTTGATATTCAGGGGATGACCTGCACAGCATGTGCACGTCGAGTAGAAAAGAACCTGAATAAAGTTACTGGCGTATCTGCATACGTTGACTTCGCTAGTGAAACAGCCCATGTTAGCTCTAACTCAGATATTGAAAGAGATGTCTTAGTTCAAGCAGTAAGAGATGCTGGCTACGAAGTAGGCAATGATCGTGGCACTCTCACTCTGATGATCTGGCGCTTGATTATTGGTGCACTAATTGCAATACCTGTTGCCATAATCAGCATGTTCCATGAGCTCATGCCAAATAACTGGAACCAGATAGCAGCAGTTCTAACATTCCCAGTAGCAGCCTGGGTGGCTTGGCCTTTCCACGAAGCAGCCATAAAAAACCTGCGATTGAAAACAGCAACCATGGACACACTGGTGTCACTTGGTGTTGTAGTGGCCTATGTCTATAGCTTCTTCCAAATCTTTACTGGACTATAGCTTCTTCCAAATCTTTACTGGAAGTCATGAAGTCTATTTTGAAGTTGCAGCAGTAGTGCCAACCATTGTTCTATTCGGAAGATGGCTTGAAGTAAGAACTAGAAGATCTGCTACAGATTCAGTCAAAGCCTTGCTGAGTGCCATTCCTGAAACTGCTGTTGTTAGAAGAGGCTCAGGGCAAGAAACTATTCCAACAAGTCTCGTAAAACTAGGTGATTTAGTAGTTGTTGCTACAGGCCAGAGAATTCCAGTTGATGGCGAGATTGTTGAAGGCGCAAGCCAAATAGACAATTCCTTAATCACCGGCGAATCAGTTCCTGTCGAAGTAACTCTAAAAAGCACGGTTGTTGCAGGTTCACTCAACATAGGCCCAGCCCTAGTTATAAAGACAACTGCTGTATCTTCTTCAAGTCGAATTGCTCAGATTGCAGATTTAGTTAGAGAGGCAACAGCGGAGAAGAGCAAGATAGGTTCAGTAACTGACAGAATCTCTGCGGTGTTCGTTCCTTCAGTAATTATTCTTTCTGTTGCAACGTATCTAGTATGGGCTTTAGCCCTTGGAGATTCTGGTCAAGGGCTATCTGCGGCCATTGCTGTTCTAGTTATTGCTTGTCCTTGTGCTTTAGGAATAGCAGTTCCAATGAGCCTTGTAGTTGCAACATCACTTGGAGCTAAGCAGGGGATAGTAATTAGAAACCCAGACACTCTTTCTCTACTAAGCAAAGTAACCAAGGTTGTCTTAGATAAGACCGGAACACTAACAACAGGCCATCTAGAAGTAACCAAGGTAATTGCTCTAGCCAATAAAGACAGCAAAGAAGCAATCGCATTTGCTGCTGCAGTTGAAAGATCCTCGACACACCCACTTGCCAAAGCCATTGCAGCACTTGACACAACCCTGACTGCAACAGATGTCAAAGAGCTAGCAGGTCATGGAGTATCTGGAACAGTCAATGGAAAAGAAGTAGTTGTCACTAGAGCAAAGACTTTAGAAGTTTCTAACCAGGCAGAACTAACCAAAGCAATAACTGAAGCAGGTGCAGCAAGCATCGTGGTTGTGAGCTGGGATAACACAGCAAGGCTAGTGATTGCTCTTTCAGATGCCATCAGAGCTGAGTCTAAGAAGGCAATCGCTCAACTAAATCAACTAAACATCCAAACAATTCTTCTATCAGGAGATACAGAAGCCAGAGTTGCTTCAGTCGCTACTGAACTAGGCATAAAAGAGTTCTTTGGTGAAGTTACACCTGAAGAGAAGCTAAACAAGATCAAAACACTTAGAGAAGACTCTTCAGTGATTGCTATGGTTGGCGATGGCCTCAACGATGTTGCTGCATTAGCAGGAGCAGATGTTGGTATTGCTATGGGGTCAGGAACTCATGCTGCTCAGTCAGCTGCAGCAATAACTATCGTTGACGATAATCCACTAGCAATTTCCTATGCTCTTGCGCTTTCTAAGAAGACCTGGTCAAACATTAGACAAAACCTAGGTTGGGCTTTTGGCTATAACGTTCTTCTTATTCCAGTTGCTGCCTTAGGTTTACTAAACCCTATGTATGCCGGCACTGCGATGGCATTCTCGAGTATCTCGGTAGTGCTAAACGCACTACGTTTGCATTTAGTAACCCCCGGAAAGTAAGTAATGCTTACCGCAGGTGTCGATCTAGCAGCAGAACCTAAGGGCACAGCTCTTGCAATCATTGAATGGAAGAAAACACAGGCAACACTTGTTGACCTTCAACTTGGAGTGAACGACGAGACAATCGTTGAGGCAGCAGGAGTAGTTGACAAACTAGGAATTGATTGTGCTCTAGGTTGGCCAATCGAATTCGTTGAATTTCTAAATAACCATGCCAACCTAAAGAGCACTACATTTCCTGATGGAGGAATGGATTGGCGCAGAAGAGCATCCTTTAGAGAGTCAGACAGGCACGTTAGAGAAGTAACGGGTAAGTGGCCACTAAGTGTTTCAACAGACCGGCTAGGGCTCACAGCAATGCGATGTGCGGGTCTTCAAGGAAGAATCCAAAAAAGTGGAATTGAAATAGAAAGGTCAGGATCAGGCAAGATAGTTGAGATTTATCCAGGAGCATCATTGAGACTCTGGGGCTTTGACACTGCTGGTTACAGAGCAAACGAAGGCGCTAGAGCAGAACTTCTAACAGCGATTGAACATTCTGCTCCATGGCTGAATCTCGGTTCAAACAGAGAACTGATGATTAGGTCCACTGATGCGTTTGACGCTGTTATCGCATCTCTTGCAACGAGAGCTGCCGCCATAAACCAATACCTACATCCTCCGAAGGAATTCCTTGATATTGCTAAAGTCGAGGGCTGGATTGCTTTGCCAGCTGGTTCGATAGCTGATCTATTACGAGAGTTTGAGTATTAGGAGTTATTCTGCAGATGCTCTCGAACTTTGCGGTTGAAGTTTTGCGAATAACTCTCGATTTGTAAAAGGTGCTCGCGAAGAGATATTGTCGGGTTCGACTTTGATTCAATCAGCTTGGATAAACCTCTCATGACATCTTCAGGGTCGTCCGCAAAAAGCAGACTCATAAATGAATCGAAGGATAGAGCCTCTATGCCAAATGGAGATAGGACATGCTCAGGATAGTCTCTGAGGTTCTGTGTGACTATATATTTAGAGTCAGAGGCTATCGCCGTGGCTACTACGTGAGCATCATCAGTATCTGGAAGTATTGGCTTTAGCTGTGATATTAAATCAACCGGCGCTTCAAAAATGGCCTCATTAAATGTTTTATTCATTTGATTGACGCGATTCTCTAGTCCAAGATTCTTCTCTCGACTTAGATTTCTTCTAGACGCTTTGAAGACCTCGTCTAGAATTTTGTTCGACCAGATTGGTTTGTAAAGCTTTATTTCTGCGAAAGTCAGCAAAGTATCGCAAAGCACCAAGCGAAAGATTATGCAAGCATCAAGGGTTACCTTTAGATCGCTCTCTTTCTGCATTTTCTCTTCGGACTTCCTTTATCATTCGACGTAATTCTTCATCGCTAGGTTCGAAGTAGTCTGGATCGGCCATCATTTCTTGGCCAATTCGTATGAAATTGGCAAAAGCGGCATCTCTCTTCACCTGCTCTTGGCGCTGGTATTCAACTAAATCAGAAATCTTGATTCTTCGGTGTTTTCCATCCCCAGCCTGTGTATAAGGTATCTTTCCATCAGTCAGAAGTTGAACAAAAGTAGGGCGACTCATACCTATGTAGTCGGCTGCTTCCTGGGTAGTGATAAGAAGTTCAGAACTGACCACCTCAACGGACTTGTTCGACATTAGCTCAGACACGGCATCCTTAATCACCTGAACTAAAGGTGCAGGAATTGGAAGCTCTTTTTTATCTTCACCGAGGATGAAGAGTTGATTTTGCCTGATTGCTTCAGAAATCCTCCAGTAGCCCAAACCCTTGCGTGGAGGTTCTCCGCTGGTTTCTATCTCGTCTTTAGTAGTCATTCCCAGAGAATAACACCAATTCGAAAATATCGAAAGAAGCCAATGCCTATGTGAACAACCAATATTCAGCAAACCAAATCAAACTTAGACTTGTCCTATGACTACTTACCGTGGATACACACAACAACAAATTGTTGCTCTTATTGATCACACTCTGCTTAAGCCAGAGGCCACTCAAGCAGATCTAGAGTCCTGCATCAAGACAGCCATAGCTGCAGATGTCAAGGCCATGTGTATTAGACCTATGGACGTAGCTCACTCAGCTAAAGCACTGGAGGGCTCAAGTGTTCTCCTCTGCACAGTAATCGGCTTCCCTCATGGCACAGTAACAGCAGCAACCAAGGTCGCTGAAACCATTGAAGCCGTTAAGCTCGGAGCAATTGAAGTAGACATGGTTATGAACCTAGGACTCTTTGCCTCAGGTGAATACGAACTAGTTCAAGATGATATTGCTCAGGTAGTAAAGGCAGCCAAGATCACAAACCCTAAAGCAGAAGTAAAGGTAATCCTTGAGACCTGCCTATGGAGTGAAGCTCAGGTAATCAAGGCTTGTGAACTAACTGAAGCTGCAGGAGCAGACTTTGTAAAGACCTCAACAGGTTTTGCAGCTTCTGGTGCCACCACAGAAGTAATTAGCATCATGCGTAAGACTGTAGGAGATCGTCTAGGAGTAAAGGCTTCTGGAGGAGTTAGAACCCTAGATGCACTTATAGACATGGCAGAAGCAGGAGCATCCAGAGTCGGAGCTTCAGGAACCCCAGCAATTCTCTTAGAGTTTGCTGAAAAAGCTAAGTAATACCCAATAGAGAACACGAGAAAACTAGGATATAGACATGAGTAATTCACACAACCCAGTTATGAACCGCATGCTTCCAGCGAAGGTTCAACAGAACCAAGAGGAAGTCGACGCCCAGTTTGATTCAATTGTTTCTTCACAGAAGATGACTGTTGGCGGAACAGCAATCAAGATTGCAGGCCTATTTGTTCTGCTACTAGCAGG
>JAPLAJ010000063.1 GCA_026393335.1 Rhodoluna sp.
TCAAGGAAACAACTCTTGGTCGCACACTATTCGCTGAAACTCTTCCTGCTGGTTTTGTTTGGAAAGAAGAGAAGGTTGGTAAGAAGCAGATCAGCCAGATCCTAACTGAGATGGTTGAGCTTCACGAGCGTACAGAAGTTGCTCAGGCTCTTGACCGTATCAAGGATGCTGGTTTCTACTGGGCTACCCGATCAGGTGTATCGATGGCTATCTCGGATGCCAACTTCGACTCTGAAGGTAAGTTCGACAAGCTACGCGCGAAGATGATTCTTGATGGTGAAAAAGAACACACCAAGATTCAAGAGTCATTCGACCTAGGTGGTATTACTGACCTTGAGCGTCGTGACGAACTTGGAGCTTTGTGGTTCAAGAGAACTAACGAAATTCAGGAAATCCTGCAGCAAGAAATGCCTATGGGTAACGCGATCCGCATGATGGTTGAATCAGGTGCTCGTGGTAACTGGATTCAGGTTCGTTCTGTTCTAGGTATGCGTGGACCGGTTGCAACATCTTCTGGTGACTTCGCTCCGATGCCTGTAAAGGGTAACTACCTAGTTGGTCTAACCGCATCTGAATACTTCATTAACGCAACCGGTGCTCGTAAGGGTAACGCTGATACTGCGATGAAGACTTCTGCTGCTGGTTACCTAACCCGTCGTCTAGTTGACGTAGCTCAGGATGTTATCGTTCGCGATCCAGACTGTGGTACTACTCGTTTCCTAGAGAAGTCTCTAAAGGATGCCGATGGCAACTGGGATGAGTCAAGCATTGACCTATCTGTTATGCAGCGTAACCTCGCAGAAGATGTGAAGAGTGGTTCAACTTTGGTTGTTGCCAGAAACACACCTATCACCATGCAGGTTGTAGCTAAGTTGAAGGCAGCTGATGTTGAAACTGTAAAGATTCGTTCAGTATTCACATGTGATGCTCTAACTGGTGTTTGTGCTGCTTGTTACGGTGTTTCCCTTGCTACCAACCAGCCGGTTGAGCTAGGTGAAGCTATCGGTATCATCGCTGCTCAGTCAATTGGTGAGCCTGGTACTCAGCTAACTATGCGTACTTTCCACACCGGTGGTGCTGCATCTGCAACTACTAAGAGAACTATCTTGAAGTCAATCGGTGGTCAGAAGGTTCGTGTTGAGCGTCTGATTTCTTATGACATCACCCAGGGTCTTACTGGTGTTACCGACTTGCTAGAAGCACGTCCAGGTTGGCGTCAGGGTAAGGTCGGTGTGCTTGCATTCTGGCCAGGTCGTATTGAGCTCAAGGCTTCTGGTCGTGTGTTCACTGTTTGCCGTGGAGATGTAACCATCCGTGAAATTGCTGAAGTTGATGCAAAGGATGAGAAGACCACTAAGAACAAGATCTTTGCTCAGGTGATTTTCGCAGTTGATGACAAGGACGGCGCTAAGGTTGCTGACACATTGAAGGCTGGTAAGGCTCTCATTGTTCAGGAAGCTGGAACTGTTACCAAGATCACTGATGACTTTATTGAAGTTGAAGTTGACCGCACTGTTACTCCTCGTTTGGAGCCAGGCATTAACCTAACTGACGCTAAGTTGCAGGAAGTCACAGCCGAGAACAAGAAGGCTAAGAGCGCGATGTACAAGGTCAAGTATGAACTTGTTCCTTTCGCTCACGACGGTAACAAGTCAAAGCAGCGTGTATTTGCAAAGGTTGGTGACGTTGTAACTAACGGCCAGGTTCTTGCAGATGGTCTTATTGCTTACCCTGTTTCTGACTCTGAAGCTCTTGCTAAATTGAAGAAGGCAAAGATTGAAGCCGGTAAGGTTCTAAACGCTAATGATCTAGTTGCGAAGTTCGCAATCGTGAAGGAAGTTGATGTCTTCATCACTCCTTCAGAAGAAGGTCAAGAAGAAGCTGACAAGATCGCTCAGAACTACGCGTTCAGCCGTTCAACTTCTAAGACTTTCCAGAAGCTATCTCCTAAGGACAAGATCGCAACGATCAACGCAGCCGAGATTGAATCAGAACTTTTGGTTCAGCCTGGTGACTGGGTAGGTCAGGGCGAATACGTTATCGATGGAACTCCTAACCCACACGCTGTGCTTTCAGTGCTTGGTCCTAAGTGGGCTGCATTCGAAATCATCCGTGGTGTCCAGGCGATCTATGGTTCACAGGGTGTGCCGCTACACGATAAGCACCTTGAGGTCATCGTTCGTCAGATGCTGGGTAAGGTTACTGTTATCGAATCTGGTGAGACAGATATGCTCCCAGGTGAGGTTATCGACCGTACCCGCTTCCAGGCTAAGAACCGTGAGGCTCAGAAGGCTGGTTCAAAGCCAGCTTCAGCTCGTCAGGAAGTTATGGGTATGACCCGTGCTTCTCTGGCTGCTCAGTCATGGTTGTCAGCTGCTTCGTTCCAGGAAACTACCCGAGTCCTAACTCAGGCAGCCCTAGACCGTCGTGAAGACAAGCTTGAGGGTCTAAAAGAGAACGTCATCATTGGTAAGTTGATCCCAGCCGGTACCGGTTTGAAGAGATACCGCGATGTTGAGGTTCACGGAACCGAAGAAGCCAAGGCTGCACGCTATCCAAACCGCATCTGGGAAGCCTCAGAGGCCACTGAAGTAGCCGAGGAATTCTCTGCGGCTAACCTATTTAGTGTCGATTTGGACGATTGGTCAGCCAAGAAAGAAGACTAAAGAATCCGTTTGACCCACAGGAGTTATTTCAGTAGGCTAGGCAAGGTTTGTGTTTAGACCAAACCCAGCCCTAAAGCTCAAGTGATTTAGCTCCTGAGGGCCACACAGGTTTTTGATACAGCATCCGCTGTGTCTAAAAAAGAGACAAGAAGTAACCAAACTCTCGGGAAACCGGGAAATAAACAAGGAGAAGCAGTGCCAACAATTCAGCAGTTGGTCCGCAAGGGTCGCAGCGCCAAGGCTACTAAGTCAAAGACGCCAGCACTTAAGGCCAGCCCACAGCGCCGCGGAGTATGTACCCGTGTGTACACCACCACACCAAAGAAGCCGAACTCGGCTCTACGTAAGGTGGCTCGTGTCAAGCTTTCAAACGGTATTGAAGTTACCGCTTACATTCCAGGCGAAGGCCACAACCTCCAGGAGCACTCAATGGTGCTTGTTCGCGGTGGTCGTGTGAAAGACCTTCCTGGTGTTCGTTACAAGATCGTCCGTGGTGCACTAGACACCCAGGCAGTTAAGAACCGTAAACAGGCTCGTAGCCAATACGGTGCAAAGAAGGGTAAGTAATGCCTCGTAAAGGTCCTATAACCAAGAAGCCTGTGGTCTCTGACCCAGTATATGGTTCACAAGTTGTAACTACTTTGGTCAACAAGATTCTTCTTGATGGCAAGAAGAGCGTTGCTGAGTCAATCGTTTATGGTGCACTTTCTGGTGCAGCTACTAAGAGCGGTGCAGATGCAGTTGTTCTTCTAAAGAAAGCTCTAGACAACGTTCGTCCAACAGTTGAAGTTCGTTCACGTCGTGTTGGTGGTTCTACCTACCAGGTTCCAGTTGAAGTTAAGGCACACCGTGCAAACACTTTGGCTCTTCGCTGGTTGGTTAGCTACGCAAAAGCTCGTCGCGAAAAGACTATGACTGAGCGTTTGATGAACGAGATCTTGGATGCATCTAATGGTCTAGGCGCAGCTGTTAAGCGTCGCGAAGACACACACAAGATGGCTGAATCAAACAAGGCTTTCGCTCACTACCGCTGGTAGAAATCAAGAACCTCCGCTTGTTAACCTTTTGATTAGCAAGCGGATGTTCAATTAAGTAAGTAAACTCAACATCTAATTCGGAGGACCATCGTGGCCCAAGAAGTTCTAACGGACCTAAATAAGGTACGCAACATCGGTATCATGGCGCACATTGACGCTGGTAAGACAACTACCACTGAGCGTATTTTGTATTACACCGGTATCACCCACAAGATCGGTGAAGTGCACGATGGTGCTGCAACTATGGACTGGATGGAGCAGGAGCAAGAGCGCGGTATTACCATTACCTCAGCTGCTACCACCTGTTTCTGGAACAAGAACCAGATCAACATCATTGACACCCCAGGCCACGTTGACTTTACTGTTGAAGTAGAGCGTTCACTTCGTGTTCTAGATGGTGCCGTTGCAGTATTCGATGGTAAAGAAGGTGTTGAGCCTCAGTCAGAAACTGTTTGGCGTCAGGCTGACAAGTATGACGTTCCTCGTATCTGTTTTGTAAACAAGATGGACAAGCTAGGTGCTGACTTCTACTTCACAGTAGATACCATCATCAAGCGTCTAGGTGCTAAGCCACTAGTTATCCAGCTTCCTATCGGTGCTGAGTCAACTTTCGAAGGTGTTATTGACCTTGTTGAAATGCGCGCTCTAACCTGGCGTGGAGATGTAGAACTTGGTGCTAAGTACGAGATCGAAGCTATTCCTGCTGACATGCAAGCTAAGGCTGACGAGTACCGCGCAATGCTTTTGGAAACTGTTGCTGAAGCTGATGACACTCTTATGGAGAAGTACTTCGCTGGCGAAGAGCTAACCGTTGCTGAAATCAAGGGTGCTATCCGTAAGATGACTGTTACCTCACAGCTATACCCAGTTCTTTGTGGTTCTGCGTTCAAGAACAAGGGTGTTCAGCCAATGCTTGACGCTGTTATCGACTACCTTCCTTCACCGCTAGATGTTCCAGCTGTTGAAGGTCACGATGTTCGTGATGAAGAGAAGATCGTACGCCGCGAGCCTAAGTCAACAGAGCCATTTGCTGCTCTTGCTTTCAAGGTTATGACTCACCCATTCTTCGGTCGTCTAACTTACATTCGTGTTTACTCAGGACAGGCGAACCAGGGTGACCAGGTTCTAAACGCAACTAAGGACCGTAACGAACGTATCGGTAAGTTGTTCCAGATGCACGCCAACAAAGAAAACCCAGTTGAATCTGTAACTGCTGGACACATCTATGCAGCTATTGGTCTAAAGGACACCACAACCGGTGACACTCTTTGTGACAAGGCAAACCCAGTTGTTCTAGAGTCAATGACTTTCCCAGAGCCAGTTATCTCTGTTGCGATTGAGCCAAAGACTAAGGGTGACCAGGAAAAACTAGGTCTAGCTATTCAGAAGCTTGCTGAAGAAGACCCTACTTTCCGCGTTGAGCAGGATCAGGAAACTGGTCAGACTGTTATCTCAGGTATGGGTGAGCTTCACCTTGACATCCTGGTTGACAGAATGCGTCGTGAATTCAAGGTTGAAGCTAACGTTGGTAAGCCTCAGGTTGCATACCGCGAGACTCTAAAGCGCGCTGTTGAAAAATATGACTACACTCACAAGAAGCAGACCGGTGGTTCAGGTCAGTTTGCCAAGATCCAGATCAAACTGGAGCCTATGGAGGTTGAGGGTGACAAGACTTACGAGTTCGTAAACTCAGTGACTGGTGGACGTGTTCCTCGTGAATACATCCCTAGCGTTGACGCTGGTATTCGCGATGCGATGCTAGTTGGAACTCTAGCCGGATACCCAGTTGTGGGTGTTAAGGCAACTCTTCTTGATGGTGCATATCACGATGTTGACTCATCTGAAATGGCCTTCAAGATCGCTGGCTCGATTGCTTATAAAGAAGCATCGAGATTGGCACAACCAACACTGCTAGAGCCGTTGATGGCCGTCGAAGTGCGTACCCCAGAGGAATACATGGGTGATGTTATCGGTGACTTGAACTCTCGACGCGGTCAGATTCAGGCAATGGATGACGCTTCTGGTGTCAAGGTCGTTCGCGCCCTAGTTCCACTGTCAGAGATGTTCGGTTACGTTGGAGACCTACGCTCGAAGACTTCGGGTCGTGCGGTCTATTCAATGACTTTCGAGTCCTATTCTGAGGTCCCGAGAGCTGTTGCTGACGAAATCGTACAAAAGAACAAGGGGGAGTAAGCTCTGGGGCTACCTAGAACCTACTTTTCTTACTAGAATATAAATTCTGTAAACCCAATCCAAATAGGGCATAAAGTGTGCCCGTGGGAAAACAACGAGTCCTGAGGAGGACCATAAATGGCAAAGGCGAAATTCGAGCGCACCAAGCCGCACGTCAATATCGGTACTATCGGTCACGTTGACCACGGTAAGACCACTTTGACTGCTGCGATCACTAAGGTGCTTCACGACAAGTATCCAACACTGAACACAGCTTCTGCGTTCGACCAGATCGACAACTCACCTGAAGAAAAGCAGCGTGGTATTACGATCAACATCTCACACGTTGAGTACCAGACCGAAAAGCGTCACTACGCTCACGTAGATGCTCCAGGTCACGCTGACTACATCAAGAACATGATTACTGGTGCAGCTCAGATGGATGGTGCAATTCTTGTAGTAGCAGCAACTGATGGCCCTATGCCTCAGACCAAGGAGCACGTGCTTCTTGCTCGTCAGGTTGGTGTTCCATACATCGTTGTAGCTCTCAACAAGGCTGACATGGTTGCTGACAAGGAAATTCTTGAGCTAGTAGAGATGGAAGTTCGTGAACTTCTTTCAATGTACGAGTTCCCAGGCGACGACGCTCCTGTAGTACAGGTTTCAGCTCTAAAGGCACTAGAAGGCGACGCTACATGGGGTCAGACCGTTCTAGACCTAATGGACGCTGTTGACGCTAACATCCCAGAGCCAGTTCGCGACTTGGACAAAGCATTCTTGATGCCTGTTGAAGACGTTTTCACAATCACTGGTCGTGGAACTGTTATCACTGGAAAGATCGAGCGTGGCCAGGTTAAGGTTAACGACGAAGTTGAAATCGTTGGTATCCGCGAGAAGCAGAAGACCACCGTTACCGGAATCGAAATGTTCCGCAAGCTACTTGACTACGCAGAGGCTGGTGAAAACGTAGGTCTATTGCTACGTGGAACCAAGCGTGAAGATGTAGAGCGTGGCCAGGTTGTATGTAAGCCTGGTTCGATCACACCTCACACTGGCTTCGATGGCAACGTCTATATCCTTTCAAAGGATGAGGGTGGCCGTCACAACCCGTTCTACGCAAACTACCGTCCACAGTTCTACTTCCGTACCACAGACGTAACAGGTGTTATCACCTTGCCTGCAGGTACTGAAATGGTTATGCCTGGCGACACCACCGAAATGTCAGTTGAGCTAATTCAGCCAATTGCTATGGAAGAGGGTCTTCGCTTCGCTATCCGTGAAGGTGGCCGCACAGTTGGTGCTGGTACAGTAACCAAGATCACCAAGTAGTTCTAGAAACTAACTTAAAGAACCCCAGGCCTTATGGTCTGGGGTTCTTTATTTGTGCCTTGAAAGGCTGAAGTTTTTGATGGGGCTAGTTCAGGGCTATTGCCACGCTTGTGCCCAGTAGCACCAGGGCAACAGGAGCCCAGATCATGCGTTCTTTCTTGCTCGGGGTTATTGTGTTCATGATTAGGGCTAGGGAGTTGAGTACAACTATTGCCCAGTTGGCTACTTGATTGAGTTCAGGGGGGAGCACTTTAGGGAAAATTCCTACTTGGGCTAGATAATGGCCTGCTATTCCTAGGTATAGGAAAGAGGTTATTACTGAGCCAATTCTTAGGTTTCTTGGTAAGGCACCTTTGTTTTTGCCACCGAAGGCATATTCACCCCATGGAGCTCCTGATATTAGGGCTATTTGGAAGCAGGTTACTAGGACTAGGACCAAGATGTTCAGCCAGGCTGAGAATTCAAAGATTGTCATGGGTCTATTGTGTCTGGATTAGGGGTTGGGGTCTGGGACATAAATGTTCGAATATTAGGGTTTTTTGTTGGCTGGACTTGCATTGACACGGGTAGGTGTGCCAAGATTGAGAAGTTCATGTGATGTCGTCCTTTCTGGATGATCCACTGCAGGCAATAGTGAACCGCAAAAACGGGTCCGGCCGCAGCTGAGCCAAAAATTTACCGAAGTATGTATTTGAGTATGTGTGAGCTTCTGCTTGCGACACACCCGAGTGCGTGGGTCGGAGCAGTGCCCCAGGTAACTGGGTTTGACAGATAAATAGTGGTGCATATCAAAAAGTGCTGCTAGTTATTGGCGTCTTAGACGTCAAGAAAGCGAGTCCTAATGGCAGATCAGAAGATCCGCATTCGACTGAAGTCGTACGATCACGAGATCATCGATTCTTCAGCTCGAAAGATCGTAGAAACCGTTACCCGTGCGGGTGCTCAGGTTGTAGGCCCAGTGCCACTTCCTACTGAGAAGAATGTTATTGCGGTGATTCGTTCACCTCACAAGTACAAGGACAGCCGCGAGCACTTCGAGATGCGCACCCACAAGCGCTTGATCGATATCATCAACCCAACTCCTAAGGCAGTTGACTCATTGATGCGCCTCGACCTTCCAGCCGATGTCAACATCGAGATCAAGCTCTAAGGAAAAGAAGATGACTACTACACGTATTGTGAAGGGACTACTGGGCAAGAAGCTCGGTATGACCCAGGCATGGGACGCCAACAACAAGATGGTCCCTATCACCGTTATTGAAGCTGGTTCAAACGTAATCACACAGATCAAGAACCTTGACACTGATGGTTACACCGCAATCCAGATTGCTTACGGAGCAATTGATCCTCGTAAGGTAAACAAGCCTGACGCAGGTCAGTTTGTTAAAGCAGGAGCAACTCCTCGTCGTCACCTTGCTGAAATCAGAACACTAGATGCTGACACTTATGAAGTTGGTCAGGAACTTGGTGTTGACCTTTTCGAAGTTGGCATGTTCATTGACGTTGTTGGAACTAGCAAGGGTAAAGGTTTCGCAGGTCACATGAAGCGTCACGGTTTCCACGGTGTTGGTGCATCTCACGGTTCACACCGTAACCACCGTAAGCCTGGTTCTATCGGTGCTGGTACTTCTCCTGGTCGCGTTTTCAAGGGAACCAAGATGGCCGGTCGTATGGGTACTGACAAGGTAACTACCTTGAACCTAACCATTCACGGTATCGATGCTGAAAAGGGTCTACTACTTGTCAAGGGTGCAGTTCCTGGATCTAAGGGTTCACTTGTATTCGTTCGTAACGCAGTGAAGAAGGGTGCTTAATTCTCATGGCTAACGTAGATGTATTAGATGTACAGGGTAAGAAGTCAGGTTCGGTTGAACTAGATGCTTCGCTATTCGATGTAAACATCAGCATTCCTCTAGTTCACCAGGTTGTTGTAGCTCAGATGGCTGCTGCTCGTCAGGGCACCCAGTCAACCAAGCGTCACGGTGAAGTTTCAGGTACTGGTAAGAAGCCTTTCGCACAGAAGGGTACAGGTCGTGCTCGTCAGGGTTCCCTTCGTGCTCCTCAGATGCGTGGTGGTTACATCACTCACGGTCCTAAGCCTCGTGACTATGACCAGAGAACACCTAAGAAGATGAAGGCTGCTGCAGTTCGTCAGGCACTAACTGACAGAGCTCGTAACAACCGTCTTCACGTTGTTGAATCCCTAGGTCTAAGCGATAAGCCTTCAACTAAGGCAGCTCAGGCTTTCCTTGCTATGTTCACCAAGCAGAAGAACGTGCTAGTTGTTCTTGATCGCACTGATGAGGTTAGCTACCTAAGCTTGCGCAACCTAAAGAACGTTCACGTTCTTCCAGTTGACCAGCTAAACGCGTACGACATCTTGAACTCTGATGACCTAGTTTTCACAAAGTCAGCTATTGAAGAGTTCACCGCTAACTCAAAGAAGGAGGCGTAAAAATGACTGCAGTAAACAAGAACCCTAGAGATGTCATTATTCGTCCAATCGTTTCCGAGAAGTCATACAACCTCATTGATATGGGTAAGTACACCTTCGAAGTGGATCCACGTTCAAACAAGACTGAGATCAAGCAGGCTGTTGAAGTTATCTTCAACGTCAAGGTTGCATCAGTAAACACTTTGAACCGCATTGGTAAGACCCGTAAGACAAAGTTTGGATTGGGTAAGCGCAAGGACACCAAGCGCGCAATCATCACTTTGAAGAGCGGCACCATCGACTTGTTTAGCAACATCGGTTAAGGGCGAGAGATAAATGGGAATTCGTAAATATAAGCCAACGACTCCAGGTCGTCGTGGTTCTTCTGTTTCAGATTTTTCTGAAGTAACCAGATCAACACCTGAGAAGTCATTACTTCGTCCACTTCCAAAAACTGGTGGTCGTAACGCATCAGGTCGTATTACTACTCGTCACATCGGTGGTGGTCACAAGCGTATGTATCGTGTGATCGACTTCCGTCGTCACGACAAGGATGGCGTGCCAGCTACTGTTGCACACATCGAGTATGACCCGAACCGTACTGCACGTATTGCACTACTTCACTATGCAGATGGCGAGAAGCGATACATCATCGCTCCTAACAAGCTAAAGCAGGGTGACCGTATTGAGCAGGGTCCATCAGCCGACATCAAGCCAGGTAACGCTCTTCCTTTGAAGAACATCCCGGTTGGTACCGTTATCCACGCCATTGAGCTAAAGCCAGGTGGTGGAGCCAAGATGGGTCGATCAGCTGGAGCTGCAGTTCGTCTTGTTGCTAAAGATGGCGGAATGGCTCAGCTACGTTTGCCTTCAGGTGAAATCCGTAACGTCGATGCTCGTTGCCGGGCAACCATCGGTGAAGTCGGTAACGCTGAGCAATCAAACATCAACTGGGGTAAAGCAGGACGTATGAGATGGAAGGGTGTTCGCCCAACTGTCCGTGGTGTTGCCATGAACCCAGTAGACCACCCACACGGTGGTGGTGAAGGTAAGACTTCTGGTGGACGTCACCCAGTGAGCCCTTGGGGTCAAGCTGAAGGTCGTACCCGTAAGAAGAAGTTGCCTAGCGACAAGATGATTGTCCGCCGTCGTCCACGTGGAAGCCACTAGTAGGAGCCTAAGAATATGCCAAGAAGTCTAAAAAAAGGTCCTTTCGTTGATGACCACCTTTTCAAGAAGGTAGCCAAGCAGAACGAGGCCAACAGCAAGAACGTGATCAAGACCTGGTCACGTCGCTCGATGATTGTTCCAGCCATGCTGGGTCACACCATCGCGGTTCACGATGGCCGTAAGCACATCCCAGTTTTCATCAGCGAGACCATGGTTGGTCACAAGCTTGGTGAATTCGCACCTACCCGCACCTTCCGTGGTCACGTGAAGGACGACAAGAAGGGTCGCAGGAAGTAATCATGGAAGCTACCGCTAAATTACGCAGTGTGCGTATCACCCCACAGAAGGCTCGTCGTGTTGTCGACTTGATCCGTGGCAAGAGCGCTGAAGAAGCACTTGCTCTGATGAAGTTTGCTCCTCAGGCAGCAGCGCTTCCGGTGAACAAGTTGATCGCTTCAGCTGTTGCTAACGCAAGGGTAAAAGCTGATGCAGCTAACGTTCGTTTTGATGAGGGCGACCTAATCATTTCAGCAGCTTATGTTGACGAAGGTGCGACCATGAAGAGATTCATGCCTCGTGCTCAGGGACGTTCTGCTCAGATCTTGAAGCGTACAAGCCACATCACAGTTGTCGTTTCAACTCCAGACGAAATCATCGCCAAGGCGAGTGCACAGAAGGCGAGGACCAAGTAATGGGTCAGAAGGTAAATCCTTACGGTTTCCGACTAGGTATCACTACAGACCACCGTTCACGTTGGTTCGCTGATTCAACCAAGGTTGGCCAGCGCTACAAGGACTATGTTGCTGAAGATATCCGTATCCGTATTCTTCTAACTGAGCGCCTAGACCGTGCAGGTGTTTCACACATCGAGATCGAGCGTACTCGTGACCGTGTTCGTGTTGACATTCACACTGCTCGTCCAGGTCTTGTTATCGGTCGTCGTGGTCAGGAAGCTGAAGCTATCCGCACGGATCTAGAAAAACTTACCAAGAAGCAGATCCAGCTAAACATCCTTGAGGTTAAAAACCCTGAGATGGATGCACAGTTGGTAGCCCAGGGTATCGCCGAACAGCTAGCAGCTCGTGTTGCTTTCCGTCGTGCAATGCGTAAGGGTATGCAGGGTGCTGAGCGTCAGGGTGCTAAGGGTATCCGTGTTCAGTGTTCAGGTCGTCTAGGTGGAGCAGAAATGAGCCGCTCAGAGTTCTACCGTCAAGGTCGAGTTCCTCTACACACACTTCGTGCCAACATCGATTACGGCTTCTATGAAGCTAAGACCACTTTCGGTCGTATCGGTGTGAAGGTATGGATCTACAAGGGTGATATCACCAACAAGGAGCTAGCAATCGAGCAGGCAAATGCAAAGCCTGTTCGTAGCGAGCGCGAGGGCCGTGGCCGTCGTCCAGCAGAAAGCGCAAAGGCATAATCATGTTGATTCCTCGTAAAGTTAAGCACCGTAAGCAACACCACCCTAAGCGTGGTGGAGCTGCCTCTGGTGGTACAAAGGTTTCATTCGGCGAGTGGGGTATCCAGGCTATTACTCCTGCATACGTAACTAACCGTCAGATTGAATCTGCTCGTATTGCTATGACCCGCCACATCAAGCGTGGTGGAAAAGTTTGGATCAACATATTCCCAGACCGTCCACTAACTAAGAAGCCTGCGGAAACTCGTATGGGTTCTGGTAAGGGTTCACCTGAGTGGTGGATTGCAAACGTGAAGCCAGGGCGAGTGATGTTTGAACTAGCTGGTGTTAGCGAAGAAGTAGCTCGTGAGGCACTAACTCGTGCAATTCACAAGCTTCCTCTAAAGGCTCGCATCATCAAGCGTGAAGAAGGTGACGCATAATGACTATCGGTTCAAAGAATCTAACTACTACTGATCTAGACATCATCGAAGATGCAGTTTTGGTCGAAGAACTAAAGAAGGCTAAGGAAGAACTTTTCAACCTACGTTTTCAGTCAGCTACCGGACAGCTAGAAAGCCACGGCCGCATCAAGGCAGTAAAGCGCGACATCGCTCGTATCTTCACTGTTATGCGTGAGCGTGAACTAGGTATCCGTGCTGTTGTGGCTGCACCTGTAGCTACTGAGAAGCCAGCTAAGGCTGCAAAGGCAAAGTCGGCTACACCGGCAGAAACTGAGGAGGCATAACCATGGCTGAAGTTACAGAAACTCTAGATCGCGGTGACCGTAAGTCTCGTCGTGGCTATGTAGTCAGCGACAAGATGAACAAGACCATCGTTGTTGAGGTTGAAGACCGTGTAAAGCACCCGCTTTACGGCAAGGTTATCCGCCGCACCACCAAGATCAAGGCTCACGATGAAGGCAACACTGCTGGAATCGGTGACCTAGTAGTCATTCACGAGACTCGACCACTGTCGGCAACCAAGCGTTGGCGTCTAGTCGAGATCGTCGAGAAGGCCAAGTAATAGGAGATATGGAATGTTACAACAAGAATCGAGAATGAAGGTTGCCGATAACACCGGTGCCAAAGAGCTTCTTGCTATCCGTATCCTCGGTGGCTCGGGTCGTCGTTACGCAAGTATCGGTGATGTCGTCGTTGCAACTGTTAAGGACGCAATTCCTGGTGGCAGCGTAAAGAAGGGTGATGTCGTAAAGGCAGTTATCGTTCGCACAACTAAGGAAGTCCGTCGTCCAGACGGCTCATACATCAAGTTTGACGAGAACGCAGCTGTGATCATCAAGAAGGACGGCGAACCTCAGGGTACACGTATCTTTGGTCCAGTTGGTCGTGAGCTTCGTGACAAGAAGTTCATGAAGATTATTTCGTTAGCACCGGAGGTTATCTAATCATGCCAGCAATCAAAAAGGGTGACACAGTAATTCTTATTACTGGTAAGACTCAGGCTCGTGGTGGTGACCGCGGCAAGACTGGAACTGTTTTGTCAATTGACAAAGAGAAGAACCGCGTCATTGTCGATGGCCTAAACCTAGTCAAGAAGCACGTTCGTAAGACAGAGAACGCTAAGGGTGTATCAGATGGTGGCATCGTAACTGAGCCAGCTCCGATTCACATCTCTAACGTTGCACTTGTTGACCCAAGCACCAAGAAGGCAACTCGTCTTGGCACAAAGGTTGAGACAGTGACTGTCAATGGCAAGAGCAAGATCGTAAGAACTCGCATTGCTAAGAGTTCAGGTAAGGAAATCTAATGACTGACGTAAAAATTCAGCCACGCCTAAAGGCTCGCTATAAGAGCGAAATCAAGGATGAACTTCAGACCATGTTTGGTTTCAAGAATGTTCACCAGGTTCCAGGCCTAACCAAGATCGTTGTGAACATGGGTGTTGGTGAAGCATCTAAGGACGGCAAGCTCATTGAGTTCGCAGTTAAAGATCTAACCGCTATCACTGGTCAAAAGCCTCAGGTTAACTTGGCTCGCAAGTCAATTGCGCAGTTCAAGCTTCGTGAAGGTCAGCCAATTGGTGCACACGTAACTTTGCGTGGCGACAGAATGTGGGAATTCCTAGACAGACTTCTTTCACTTTCTCTTCCACGTATTCGTGACTTCCGTGGTCTATCAGACAAGCAGTTCGATGGTAAGGGTAACTACACCTTCGGTTTGAATGAGCAGACCATGTTCCACGAAATCAGCCAGGACAATGTTGACCGCCCTCGTGGTATGGACATCACCTTGGTTACCACAGCTTCAAATGATGCAGAAGGACGTGCGTTGCTAACAGCTCTAGGCTTCCCGTTCAAGACAGCAGAGAACCACTAACTACTAATTGGATAGGTCTGATTACTCGTAAAGTTTTCAGAAACCGACAAAGAAGGAAATAAAACAATATGACAATGACAGACCCGGTAGCAGATTTCCTGACCCGGCTGCGCAATGCCAACTCAGCGTTCCACGAGGAGATTAACTTGCCTTACAGCAAGCTAAAGGCAAACATCGCAGAGATCTTGAAGGCAGAGGGTTACATTGCTGCCATCACTATCACCGATGCAGAAGTTGGCAAGAACCTAAACGTTGAACTGAAGTACGGTCCTAACCGTGAGCGTTCAATCTCAGGAATCAAGAGAGTTTCAAAGCCTGGCTTGCGTGTATACGCAAAGTCAACTGAGATCCCTCGCGTTCTTGGTGGCCTAGGTATTGCCATTCTTTCGACTTCGTCAGGGCTACTAACTGACCGTCAAGCGACCAAGAAAGGAGTAGGCGGAGAAGTTATCGCCTACGTTTGGTAAGCCACGATGTCACGTATTGGAAAGATGCCTATTTCAGTTCCAGCTGGAGTTGAAGTAAAGATTGATGGTCAGGTTATTGAAGTGAAGGGTCCTAAGGGAACGCTTACACACACAGTTCCTGCACCGATCACATTTGTTTTGGAAGACGGAACTATCACCGTCACCCGTCCTGACGATGAGCGTAACTCACGTTCACTTCACGGTCTTACTAGAACCCTTATCGCTAACAACATTGAAGGCGTAACAAAGGGTTTCACTAAGGGACTTGAAATCGTTGGAACTGGTTACCGTGTAACCGCTAAGGGTGCAGGTATTGAATTTGCACTTGGTTACTCTCACCCAATCTTGGTTGAGCCTCCGGCCGGAATCACATTCCAGCTTGAAGGAAACACCAAGATCACTGTTGTCGGTATCGACAAGCAGGCTGTTGGTGAAGTTGCTGCCAACCTTAGAAAGCTACGCAAGCCAGAGCCTTATAAAGGCAAGGGTGTACGTTACGCCGGCGAAGTTGTTCGTCGCAAGGCCGGAAAGGCAGGTAAGTAATCATGGGACTAACTCCAAAGACTCGCGGTAAGAGCAAATCTGCCGCACGTGGTCGCCGTCACCTACGTCTTCGTAAGAAGATTGAGGGCACAGCTACCCGTCCACGTCTAGTGGTAACTCGTTCGGCTCGCCACGTATTCGTTCAGATTGTTGACGATGCTCAGGGTCACACCTTAGTTTCTGCTTCAACCATGGAAGCCGATCTTCGTAAGTCAGCTGATGACAAGTCAGCTAAGTCAAAGGCCGTAGGTCTTCTACTAGCACAGCGTGCCAAGGCTGCTGGAATCTCTGAGGTCGTCTTCGACCGTGGCGGTAACAAGTATGCAGGTCGTGTTGCAGCTATCGCTGATGGTGCACGTGAAGGTGGGTTGGTTCTGTGAGTAACGAAAACAAGGAGCAAGATTTGTCTACTGAGCAAGAAACTGCAGTTGCAGTTGAAAGCACACCGGTTGAAGCAGTTGCTGTTGACACTAATGAGCGCGATGCTCGTCGTGGCAGCCGTGAGCGCGCACCTCGTGGTGAGCGTCGTGACCGTGAAGAAACTAAGAGCCAGTTCTTAGAGCGTGTTGTTACCATCAACCGTGTTTCTAAGGTTGTCCAGGGTGGTCGTCGTTTCTCATTCACCGCACTTGTAGTTGTCGGAGACGGCAACGGCATGGTTGGTGTTGGCTACGGTAAGGCTAAGGAAGTTCCAGCAGCTATTGCTAAGGGTGTTGAAGAAGCTAAGAAGAGTTTCTTCCGCGTTCCTCGCATCGGCGGAACCATTCCTCACCCAGTTCAAGGTGAAGCAGCAGCGGGTGTTGTATTGCTTCGTCCTGCATCAGCTGGTACCGGTGTTATCGCCGGTGGTCCGGTTCGTGCAGTTCTAGAGTGTGCTGGTGTAAACGATGTTCTTTCAAAGTCATTGGGATCAGCGAACACAATCAACATTGTCCATGCGACAGTCGCAGCTTTGAAGCAGCTTGAAGAGCCTTCATCTGTTGCAGCTCGTCGTGGTCTAACGCTTGAAGAAGTTGCACCTAAGGGTCTACTTCGTGCTCAAGCCGCAGCAAAAGAAGCAGCGAAGGCAGGTGCCTAAAATGGCAGCACGTCTAAAAGTGACCCAGGTTAAAAGCGGTGTTGGCAACAGCCAACGTCAGCGTGACTCACTTCGTACATTAGGTCTAAAGCGTATCGGCGACATCATTGTCAAAGACGACAGCCTAGTTGTTCGTGGTTTGGTTCGTGCTGTTGCGCACCTAGTAAAGGTTGAGGAGATCAACTAATGAGCGAAGAAAACAAGAACGTCGAAGGCGCAGCTAAGCCTGCAGCTAAGAAGCCTGCAGCGGCTAAGCCAGCTGCAGCTAAAGCTGCTGCTAAGCCTGCTGCTGAGAAGAAGCCTGCAGCCGAGAAGGTAGCAGCTGCTGAAAAGCCTGCTGCTGCGAAGAAGAGCGTTGCTAAGAAGCCTGCTTTGGTTCAGGAGAAGAGCAATCTTCTAAAGCTGCACCACTTGCGTCCAGCTCCTGGTTCTAAGAAAGACCGCACCCGTGTTGGTCGTGGTGAAGGATCTAAGGGTAAGACCTCAGGTCGTGGAACCAAGGGAACTAAGGCTCGTTACCAGGTTCGTCCAGGCTTCGAAGGTGGTGGTGTTCGTCTAGTAATGAGAACCCCAAAGCTTCGTGGTTTCAAGAACCCATTCCGCGTGGAGTACCAGGTTGTAAACCTAGAAACTCTAGTTGAGCTTTACCCTCAGGGTGGCGAAGTAACTGTAGCCTCACTAGTTGCTAAGGGTGCAGTTCGTAAGAACGAGAAGGTCAAGGTCCTAGGACAAGGCGAACTTAGCCTTAAACTTGAGCTCAAGGTTGACAAAGTATCTGAGTCTGCAAAGGCAAAGATTGTTGCTGCCGGCGGATCTGTAACCGAGTAATTTACCTAATAGGTATTTAGCCACAGGAGGCGAAATATGTTTAGTGCAATCAAGAGAGCTTTTAGTACTCCAGATCTGCGCAACAAGCTTATGTTCACGCTTGCAATCGTTGCCATCTATCGTTTGGGATCTTTTATCCCTGCGCCATTTGTTAACTACGGCAACGTGCAGCAATGTCTGAACACTGGTAACACCAGCACCTCAGGCATCTATGAACTTGTTAACCTCTTCTCCGGTGGAGCTTTGCTTCAGCTATCTATCTTTGCTTTGGGAATCATGCCTTACATTACGGCTTCGATTATTACCCAGCTGCTAAGAGTTGTAATTCCTCGCTTTGAGACTTTGTATAAAGAAGGTCAAGCAGGTCAGGCAAAGCTAACCCAATACACTCGTTACCTAACTATTGGTCTAGGTCTTCTACAGTCAACAACTTTGATTGCTGTTGCTCGTCAGGGTGCACTGTTTGGTTCAAACTGTACTGTTCCAGTGTTCAGCGATAACTCATGGTGGGCTATCTCACTAATGGTTATCACCATGACTGCTGGTACTGGAATGATCATGTGGCTAGCTGAGCTTGTAACAGAGCGCGGTATCGGTAACGGTATGTCACTTTTGATTTTCGCATCTGTTGCAGCTGGTTTCCCATCAAGCCTTGGTTCAATTGGTGTGCAGCGTGGACCTGAAACTCTAATCGGTGTTATTGCCGTTGGTGTTGTTATCGTTCTGCTAGTTATCTTGGTTGAACAGTCACAGCGTCGTATTCCAGTTCAGTATGCAAAGCGAATGGTCGGTAAGAGAACTTACGGTGGTCAGGCTACTTACCTTCCTATCAAGGTAAACCAGGCTGGTGTTGTTCCAGTTATCTTCGCATCAAGCTTGCTATACCTACCTGGTTTGATTGCTCAGTTCAATGGCCCTGATGCATCTGGAAAGATTGCTGACTGGGTTATCTGGATCAACAACAACCTAACTCAGGGCGACCAGCCGCTATATATGGTTATGTACTTCCTGATGATTATTGCCTTCACATACTTCTATGTATCAATTACCTTCAACCCTGAAGAAGTAAGCGAGAACATGAAGTCTTACGGAGGATTCATCCCAGGTATCCGTGCGGGACGTCCAACCACTGAATACCTTGAGTATGTTCTAAGCAGAATCACTCTGCCAGGAGCTGTCTACCTAGGTATCGTTGCTTTGATTCCTTTGATTGCGCTAACTCTTCTAAACGCTAACCAGAACTTCCCATTCGGTGGTACTTCGATCCTGATTATCGTTGGTGTTGGTCTTGAGACTGTCAAACAGATTAGCGCTCAGATGCAGCAGCGAAACTACGAAGGCCTTCTGAAATGAGTCGGTTTCTCTTGATCGGCCCTCCGGGTGCCGGCAAGGGAACACAGGCTGCCCTCTTAGCTAACGCATACAACATCCCTGCTATTTCAACTGGGGATATTTTTAGAGCGAATGTAAAGAACGAGACTGAACTTGGCCTACAGGTCAAGTCCATTATGGCTCGTGGCGAATACGTTCCTGATTCTCTAACTAACGAACTAATCAGAGATCGTCTAGCTCAAGCTGATGCTGAAGCTGGTTTCCTTCTCGATGGTTATCCAAGAACTAATGATCAGGTAAATGAACTTGATGACATTCTTGTCTCTCAACACCGAATCTTAGATGCAGTTGTTTTGTTGGTTGCAGATTCAGATGAACTTGTTCGCAGATTATTAAAGCGTGCTCAAGAGCAAGGTCGAACAGATGACACTGAAGAAGTTATTCGTCATCGTCAAAATGTTTACCTTGAACAGACTCAGCCGCTTATTGAGATTTACTCTTCTCGATCCCTTGTTGTTGAAATCGATGGTTTGGGTCAAGTTGGCGAAGTTACAGAGAGAATTTTGAACGCTCTAACATCTCGTGGCCTAAGCCCAGCTAACTAGAGGTATAACCTTATGGCCCGCGAGCGGATAACGCTTAAAACTAATGCTGACATGCTTTTGATGCGTGAGGCAGGACTAATCACAGCAGCTGCACTCAAGGCAGTCAAGGACGCTATCGCTCCTGGTATTTCAACTCTTGAACTAGATGCAATTGCCGAGGCAACCATAGTTTCGATGGGGGCTAGATCTAATTTCAAGTTAGTAGCCGGCTATAAGCACACCATCTGTTCATCAATCAATGATGAGGTTGTGCACGGCA
>JAPLAJ010000067.1 GCA_026393335.1 Rhodoluna sp.
CCAACGCTAGCTGCGCGCTTAGCATAAGCAATTCTGGCATCAGCTAGAAGTTCTCTAGTCAACCAAGCCTTAGTCAGCTTTGATCTTGTTCCAGCTTCAGCCAAAACTTCTTCGACAGTAATGCCAATTGGGTAAATGGTTTTGATGTCATTCCAAAGTGCATTTAGATCCCAGTTGATTCCAGAGTTTTCAACAATGTTTGAATCAACAATATTTGTCATGACATCTTCTAGGAATGTATCTACTCTTCCAGTTAGGTCATCTCCGCTAAGGATGTGTCTGCGGTCAGAATAAATTGCTTCACGCTGACGGTTCAAAACATCGTCATACTTCAAAACGTTTTTACGAGTTTCTGCGTTACGTGCTTCTACCTGAGATTGAGCACTAGCAATTGCCTTGCTAACAACACCAGATTCGATAGCCATGTCATCAGGGATGCCACCTCTATTCATCAAAGCAGCTGCTGCTCCTGAGTTGAATAGGCGCATTAGATCATCAGTTAGTGATAGATAGAAACGAGACTCACCTGGGTCGCCCTGACGACCAGAACGTCCACGTAGCTGGTTGTCGATACGTCTAGATTCGTGACGCTCAGTTCCTAGAACATAGAGTCCACCAACTGCTACAACCTTGGCTGCTTCTTCGGCTACCTGTTCTTTAATCTTCGGGTAAGTATCTGCCCAAGCCTTTTCATACTCTTCGGGCTTTTCAACAGAGTCGAAGCCTTTCTTGGCAAGTGCCTCGAAGGTTAGGTACTCAGAGTTACCACCGAGCATGATGTCAGTTCCACGTCCAGCCATGTTGGTAGCCACCGTTACAGCACCCAAACGTCCAGCCTGAGCCACAATAGAGGCTTCACGAGCGTGGTTCTTAGCGTTTAGCACTTCGTGACGAACACCACGCTTAGCAAGGAGCTTGGACAGGTACTCGCTCTTTTCAACCGATGTGGTACCAACTAGAACTGGTTGACCGCTAGCGTGACGAGCAGCAATGTCTTCAACAACCATTGCGAACTTGACTGCCTCGTTCTTATAAATCAGATCTGACTGGTCAATACGAACCATTGGGCGGTTGGTTGGAATAGGAACAACACCAAGCTTGTATGTGCTCATGAATTCAGCTGCTTCGGTAGCAGCGGTACCGGTCATACCGGAAAGAGTCTTGTATAGACGGAAGTAGTTCTGCAAGGTGACTGTAGCTAGAGTCTGGTTCTCAGCCTTGATTGCTACACCCTCTTTGGCTTCAATAGCCTGGTGCATACCTTCGTTGTATCTGCGGCCTTCAAGGATACGGCCAGTGTGCTCATCAACAATAAGCACTTCACCCTTCATCACAACATAATCCTTGTCACGCTTGAATAGCGCTTTTGCCTTCAAAGAGTTATTCAGGAAAGAGATGAGCGGAGTGTTAGCTGCCTCATAGAGGTTTGAAATACCTAGGTAGTCCTCAACGCGAGTGATACCTGGTTCAAGAATTCCAACAGTTCTCTTTTTCTCATCAAATTCATAATCAATAACAGGCTGAAGTTTTTCAGCAATCTTGGCAAACTCTCCAAACCAACGGTTAGCTTCACCAGCTGCTGGTCCAGAAATAATAAGTGGAGTTCTCGCCTCATCAATCAAGATTGAGTCAACCTCGTCAACGATTGCAAAGAAGTGTTCACGCTGAACAATTTCAGCAGCACTCTGAGCCATGTTGTCCCGAAGGTAATCAAAACCATATTCGTTGTTTGTGCCATAGGTAATGTCGCAGAGATATTGCTCTCTTCTCACATCAGGGGTCTGGCCAGAAAGAATAATTCCAGTGCTCATACCAAGAGCTCTGAAAACACGTCCCATAAGTTCACCTTGATATTCAGCAAGATAATCATTGGTTGTAACAACGTGGACACCACGGCCAGCAATAGCGTTTAGATATGCAGGCAAAGTAGCAACAAGGGTCTTACCTTCACCAGTTTTCATTTCAGCAATATTGCCAAGGTGAAGCGCTGCTCCACCCATGATCTGAACATCGAAAGGACGCATACCAAGAGTTCTTTTGGCCGCTTCTCTAACAGCTGCAAAAGCCTCAGGCAGTAGATCGTCTAAGGTTTCCCCAGCAACATAGCGCTCTCTAAGCAAAGCTGTTTCGTGGAGTAGGTCTTCATCGCTCAGGGCTATAAAGCTCTCTTCTAGGCCATTTACTTGAGAAACTATTGCCTTTAGCTTGGCAAGGATCTTGCCTTCACCAGCTCGCAACAGACGATCAACAATTGATGCCAAGGTTAACTCCAAACACTATTCGGGGGTTCTCTTCAATCTTAGACTGAGAGCCATAGTCCTTCTTCCCCTGTAAACAAGGGCTATTTGCCCCCAGCCCTAGCAAATACGCAGAAACCAGCCACCTTTACCCCAACAGCGCGCATGGCCTCAATTGCCGCAGCCATACTGGCCCCTGAGGTTAACACGTCGTCAACTAGCACAATCGGGCTCTGTGCTGGCCGGTAACCCCGAAGATCGACCTTGAATGCTCCATGCATATTTGAAAATCTTTGACTGGTGGACAGGCCCACCTGGTCTTGCCTTGAGCCCGATGATCTGATCAGTTCACGATAAGTGACTCCAGGTAGTTTTCTTCGCATCGATTTAGCCATGTATGCCGTATGGGAAAAGCCTCGCTTTTTGATATTTGCAGGCGATGAAGGCAAGGGAACAAGAACAGCTGCCTGCAATTCACTAGGCCAATGTGCAACGACTAAATCAGCAACTGAAGGAACAAGGCTAGTAAGTCCCTTCTCTTTGATGGCATTAACAATCAGGGCAGCATTTGGAGAGTAATTCGAAATAGCGAATCCATTCACGCCAGATACCTCAATTGAAGTAAATGATGTTGGGAAGACTTCTTTGCAATTTACACAGAACGGAGCACCTAACTTAGTGCAAATGATGCAGGGAGTTGGCAGAACTATATCCAGAATCTTTGACATAGCAAAAGTGTCAAAGAGTTAGATAGATATTAGTTTTGCTTTTCTTGAAATGTTGAAAACTAGATGCTCTCAACAGCAAGTGGAAGTGGTGACTCATACGCTGTTATGTCGTGACGCTTAGGAATAGTTAATCTAAAACAAGCACCGACACCAGGTTCTGCAGTTACTTCTAATTGACCTAAGTGCAGCTGGGCATCTTCAAAAGAAATGGCAAGCCCTAAGCCTGTTCCTCCGGTAGTTCTCTTTCTTGATGGATCTGCTCGCCAGAATCTTTCAAAGGCGTGAGATAGTTCTTGCTTGTTCATGCCAATGCCATGGTCAGTAACGCTAACCGCAACCGCCTTATCATTCTGAGCAACCCGAATAACCACAGGCTTACCCTCACCATGCTCAATTGCATTGGTAAGTAAGTTGTTTAGGATTCGCTCAATACGTCTTGAGTCAACTTCACACTGCACCGCACCAGATGGAATATCTGCCTCTAGGTAAACATTCTTTGAATCGGCAAACGGTTGAATAGCTGCTAAACAAACACCAACAATTCCATTGAGGTCGTGCACTTCAAAGACAGGTTCAACACCATCTGCGTCATACCTTGAAATCTCCAGTAGGTCTGCCAAAAGGATGTCGAATCTATCCATCTGTCCGTGCAAATTCACAATTGAACGCTGCGTAAATTCAGGTAAGCCATCCTGGTTGCCATAGAGGTAGTCAGCGGCTAGTTTCATGGTCGTTAGAGGTGTTCTCAGTTCATGGGACACATCAGAGACGAAACGCTGCTGCATCTTTGAGAGCTCATCCATGGCTTTGATCTTTTCCTGCAGGCTATCGGCCATGTGATTGAAAGATGTTGCCAACACTGCTGCCACATCGGAACCACGCACAGCTAATCGCCTATCAAGATCACCATTAGCTAATAGCTCACTGGCATCGGCTGCCTCTTGAACAGGTCTCACTAGCCAGCTAGTTACTAGGAAGGAGAAGAAGCCAATAATCATTAGCGTTATAAACCCACCAAGAACCAGTGTTCGCTGAACAAACACAAGTGATTGTTGTTCGTTATACATGTCATAAACCAGATAAAGCTCATAGTTATGACCACCAGGTAGCGTGAACTTTTGACCAATCAAAACAGCTGGGGTTGACTCTCCTGCCCGAAGAACTTGAACAGTTCTAGATTGCAAACCAGCTTCACTGGTTACTAGTTTTCTAAAGTCCTTGGTAATCAAACTTAGATCTATACCAGCCGAAGTTGGGCTAGAGAGATTCTTTGGGTTTGGCTGGTTAGAGCTGTGTAGGAAGGCAACCTGTCTGGTTTGTGAAACACCAATCGATTCAAGTTCAGGGACAACCTCGGCAAGAACCTGCTCTAATTTCCAAGATCCTTGACCTGAGACGCCTTCAAACAATCTTGACACTGTGAATTTTGCACGATTGCTTTCAATGACAGCTTGTTCTGTTTTTCTACTAAACAAACCATTTCCGATGGAAACACTTAGAACGCCACCCAGGATGATTAGTGCCGTGCCAGAAAGAGCCACGGTATAAACCACGGCTCTAATCTGCAGCGAAGACCGAAATTGATCTAATGCCGCCTTAGTGATGCGGCTGAATATCATTTACTCAGGACCTGCTTTGTAGCCCCAGCCTCTAACGGTTAGCACTAACTTCGGGTCTTCCTGGTCATCTTCAATCTTTGAGCGCAAGCGCTGCACGTGAACGTTTACCAAGCGAGTATCTGCCTTGTAGGTGTATTCCCAAACCTGCTCCAAAAGCATCTCTCTACTGAATACTTCATTCGGGTGGGATGCAAGGGTAAGCAAAAGCTTGAACTCTAGCGGAGTAAGAGCAATCTTCTTATCGCCCTTACGCACTTCGTGACTTAGTGTGTCCATCTCGATAGAACCAATCTTGATGATTGGGTGTAGAACCTCTTTGAGTGGGCGAAGACGAGCCTTGATTCTAGAAACTAGAACTTCAATCTTGTATGGCTTAGTGACATAGTCATCAGCACCTGCTTCAAGACCACGAATCATGTCTGTATCGTCGGTTCTAGCTGTAAGCATGATGATTGGAACTCCAGAGTTTCTTCTAATCTCTGAACAAATCTCAATTCCGTTTTTACCTGGCAACATCAGATCCAAAAGAATCAGATCAGGTTTGTTCTTCTCGAATGCCGGAACAGCTTCTAGCCCTGTGGTTGCATAACAAACTTCAAAGCCACTGGCCATTAGACCAATTTCAAGTTGCTCTCTAAGTGCATCGTCATCTTCGACAATCAGAATTTTAAACATGAAGAGTTCTTTCTAGTAACGGTAGTGATCCGGCTTGAATGGGCCCTGTGGCTCCACTCCGATATAGCGACCCTGGTCATTAGAGAGTTCAGTTAGTTCTACTCCCAAAGCAGACAGGTGTAGACGAGCAACTTTCTCGTCTAGGTGTTTAGGCAAAATATAGACGCCGATTGGGTATTCCGACCTCTTGGTGAATAGCTCGATCTGAGCTAGTACCTGATTGCTAAACGATGTGCTCATTACAAATGATGGGTGACCAGTTGCATTTCCTAGGTTCATTAGACGACCTTCAGAAAGAATCAAGACAGAGTTACCATTCGGTAGCTGCCACTCATCAACCTGAGGCTTGACTTCAACCTTCTTGATGCCAGGAATACGTTCAATACCTGCCATATCAATTTCATTATCGAAGTGACCGATGTTAGCTACCACTGCTAGGTGCTTCATCTCCACAATGTGTTCAGTTCTAATAACAGCTGGGCTACCGGTACCGGTAATAAAGAAGTCAGCTTCGTGAACTACCTTCTCGATTGTTGTTACTTGATAGCCATCCATAGCTGCCTGCAAAGCACAGATTGGGTCAACTTCGCTGATGATTACACGAGCACCTTGGCCACGCATAGCTTCAGCTGCACCCTTACCGACATCGCCGTAACCTGCGATAAACACTGTCTTGCCACCGATAAGAATGTCGGTTGCACGGTTAAGACCATCTGGTAGTGAGTGACGGATACCGTACTTGTTATCAAACTTAGATTTGGTAACTGAGTCGTTAACGTTGATGCCTGGGAATAACAATGTTCCACGCTTGAACATCTCGTATAGACGCTTCACACCAGTTGTGGTTTCTTCTGTCACACCATAAATGTCTTTAGCAATACGAGTGAAGCGTTCGTTGTTTAGTTTGAACTGCTCCGCAAGCAAAGCAAGGATTACTCGATACTCTTCGTTATCTTCAACACCTGCAGGTGGAACAGATCCTGCTTGTTCAAACTCACGGCCCTTGTGAACTAGAAGAGTTGCATCGCCACCATCGTCAAGAATCA
>JAPLAJ010000123.1 GCA_026393335.1 Rhodoluna sp.
ACAATTCACGCAGCTAAGGGACTCGAATACAAAGCAGTCTTCATTATCGGAGCAATCGAAGGCTATCTTCCAATTAGTTATGCCAAGACAGAGTTACAAATAGCTGAAGAGCAGCGATTGTTTTATGTAGGCGTGACTAGAGCGAAAGACTCCTTGTTTATTACTTGGGCCAACAGGGACACTCCAGAAGATCGTCCAAGAACTAGAAGTAGATACCTAGATCTCATCTAAGCCACTGCACTTGCAGAGTCTATGAAATTCATAGCTAGTTCTATGAACATTTCCTGATGCATAATCTATTCGGTAGCCAGCTTGGTATTCATTATTTTCATCAGCTACAACCTTGAAACCTGCAGACTCGTCTAGGTGTCTAAGGATTGAACGTAAGGTAAGACCTGCTGAACTTAGTAGTGAAGAGCTGTCGTCTCTGGTTCTGGGTAAATCAATAAGTTGAGATGCTAACGCAGGCCAAGCAGGATCTTGGTCAACTTTGTATTCAGCTAGACAATTCAGGCACGGGGTCTTGCCTGGAATGACTATTGGACTTATCTGAGCTTCGTACAAGTCAAATGTGATGTTTATGTGGGGAACATCTCGATTCAACCAGCGAATGTAAGTTATCGGTCTGGTAGCTAAATGGCCGCTGGTTAAGGCAAAAGAGATCTTGAGATCTTTACTTGGTTTGTAGTTGAGATTTATAAGCCTTGGCGTTTTGCTCTGGGGGAGCGAGAGTTTTTGTAACTCTACGCTAACTGCCTCAAATCTGGACTGGCCCAACAACTCCTTGCTAAACCCGAGTTCGCCTAAATCGGTGTTTAGAATCCTGCCTTCATCATGTGTAACAACTTTTCCAACACCGCTAGCAAGTAAACCCTTGGCGATAAGCACACCTGATTTATCAAGCTGATCTATGTGCACAACTCGATGCCAACGTTCAGCAAGGATCATCTCAGGATTCACTTCATAATCAAGTGCCGCTCTTGCAAGCTCAGCAAAAGCAATTTGCTGCCAGGCACCAAAGGCGTTACTTACCGTCTCTGGTGCTTCCATGACCGAACTGAGTTTGGTAATCAACTGATTTGTTGTGCCAATCGCTGTCTTGTATGTTTCATCTAGGACCTCTTGTTGACCTTCGACCACACCGCTGTATAAAGCAGCAATGATTTGCTGTTGGGCAAGAGTCAGTTCTTCAATCACAACATTGTTTTTGTCTAATCCAATTTGAATAGTGTTTGGGTCACGCCATAACGCAGGTTGGGCTTTATTGATTCGATGGAACACGAAATACAGTCTGCCTATTAAAGCTATTGACCGCTTTGGTTCTCAACAGTTATTCGCCGAGTAGATCTCTCAGTGCTTGATCCATCGCATCTGGAATGCCGAGGTCAGATTTAATTCTGGCAACGTATTTATCTGGATTATCGATATCTGTTGCTGTAGGTAAAAAGTCGGGGTGATCCCATAGGGCGTCACGCTTTTCATTGCCTAGCGCAGTTCCAATTTGTTGCCATAAAGTAGTTGCTTCTCTTAAGCGTTTTGGTCTAAGTTCTAATCCAACAAGTGTCTGGAATGTGCGTTCAGCTGGCCCACCGGTAGCGCGTCTTCTTCTTACCGCTTCTCGAATGGCATCAGCCTTAGGTAGACGAAGACCCGCTTGACTTGTAACCGCATCAACCCAACCTTCAATCAAAGCAAGATTAGTTTCGATGCTGTCTAAAGCTAGTTGCTGACTTGGTGATCTAGCGGCTAGGAAAGCACCTGACTCTAGAGCTGCTTGAAGTTCTTGGGGATTTTGTGGATCAAAGTCTTCGCTGAGTTCTTGCATGCGACTAGTTTCAAATGAAATGCCTGCTGCATATTCACGAATCTGAGCAACAACTTTTTCTCTTAGCCACTTTGAATGTTTGAATAATCTGGTGTGAGCTAGCTCTCTTAGCACCATGTAGATGTAGGCCTGGTCTTTGTCACTACCTAATTCCAGTGTCTTTATAAACTCTTGAAGATTTTGAATTACAAAAGCAGGTCTCTGGTCAATATAGATAGGTAAGCCAACTTCAGTTCCGGTTAGCGCTTCTCTAGATAGTTGTCCAAGGGCCTGACCTAGTTGCATGGCAAACATCATCGCTCCTGCAGAGCGCATAATCTCGCTGGCACCTTTGAGAGAATCTTGTAATTCTTCAGGAAGCTGTTCTTGGATAGCTTCGCCAAGACTTCTATTCATACGATCTGCAACAGGTTCGGCTAATGCTCTAAATAGTGGAAGAGCGTCATCAACCCAAAGTGTTCTACTTAGAAGTTTTGGTTCGATTAAGACTTCGGAAATACTGGTGGCTTCATTAAGCCAAAGGTTAGCAATACCGATTGCTTCTAAAAGTTCTTTCCTACCGCTGTCATCAAAGGAGGTTGCTCCGACCTTAGCCAGCTCTTTCGCACTTTGAGCGGCTGCCTGCCAGTTCACTCCAGATCCTTCTGAAGGGGGAGTGGGAATTAGAAATGCACCCTGGATGTTGGCAAATAGTTGCTGAAGCGATTCAGGACTGCCATCAAAACCAGCAGCCTTAGCTAGTGCCTCAGGATCAAACCCTTGGCTGAGCATCTCTTCCCAGATGCGCCTAAGCTCTTCTGGGTCTGGCATTCCATTGTCGTTTTCTTCGCTCATTTTTCCTCTTGAACTCTAAGGTAAACGCTCTTTGGGTCAAATCCTTAGAACAACTAGGCAACTATCAGAATGTTCGCCATAAGCGTTTCTAAACGGACATTGAAAGCCTAGAACTTCCTGAAGATTGGCATGCCTGTCAGCGCGCTCGTTTAGGCTGGGCTAGATGATTTCTTTTGAAGACAAGCAGACTAAGAAAAACCTGTATAGAAGGGTGTTCAGCTGGATTACTTCAGCTGCACTAATAGGTGGCGGTCTATTTGTCGTTCTCGCTCCAACCCCATATCTTGTTGAGCAACCAGGACCGGTATACAACTTATTGGCAGATATTGGCGATGAGCCAATGATCTCGATACCTGATCAAAAGACTTATCCGGTTTCTGGTGACTTGAGCATGCTAACTGTGACCCTCAAGGGAACCTCACAAAAAGGAGCTTCTTGGCTTGAGGTGGGATTAGCAAAACTCGACTCTGCGCTTTCGATTATCAACATCACTGACATTTACCCAGAAGGTTGGGACGATGCGAAGATGGACGAGCAGTCAGATCTGATGATGCTGGACTCGCAAGCAAATGCAAAGGGTGCAGCACTTTCACTTCTAGATATTCCTTACACCACTGAAATTAAAGTGACCATGGTTGAAAAGAAAGGTCCAGCCGGAAATATCTTGAAAGCTGCGGACACTTTGCTCACCGTCCAAGGGGAAAAAGCCACAGGTTTAGAACAAGTTCGTCGCCTAGTTGCTGAGACAAAGGGAGAGCGAACTGTTGACATGGAAATTGTTCGAGATGGCAAGAAGCTTTCGGTTAGCGTTCTTCCAAAACAGATTGACAAGCAATGGCGTATGGGAATCTATGTCCAGACTGTGCCAACGTTTCCATTTGAAATAGATGTTCAGGTAGGTAACGTTGGTGGCCCAAGTGCAGGGCAAATGTTAGCGCTGGCAATTTATGACAAGCTCACCCCTGGCGAACTCACCGGTGGCAAGAGAATAGCTGGCACTGGAACTATCGATTTAGATGGCAAAATTGGACCTATCGGCGGTGCTAAGCAAAAAATGTACGGTGCCCAAAGAGCTGGACACAAATGGTTCCTAGTGCCAAGTGAAAATTGCGATCAGGTAATAGGAAATGTTCCTGATGGTTTGAAAGTTGTTAAAGTTTCCACGATTCAGGACTCTTTGGCAGCTGTGAAAGCAATTGCAACTAATACTGGTACCGACAAACTACTAACTTGTACAAAATAGATAAAGGAAAAAAGAAATGACTCAAGCGAGCCAAGCAAACATTCGTAAGCGTGCACCTTTTGCGATATCGATAGGTATCGTGGCTGTTCTAGCCGTTGCTTTACTTAGCGCTTCCAGTGTCTACACCGATGTTTTGTGGTTTGACCAACTCGGATTCTTATCTGTGTTTACAACACAGATCTGGGCACAGGTAGGCGTGTTCGCTGTTACTGCACTTATTGCAGGTGCTGTTGTCTGGGTAAACATCTATCTTGCTTGGCGACTTAGACCTATTTATGTAACTGGCAACGACTTCTTCGGTAGAGATCTAACGGAGTACCGACAGATACTAGATCGTTTGCGCAAGAGATTGCTATTTGTTGTTCCTGTTGCCATCGCGATTTTTGTTGGCTCATCACAAAGCTCCGAGTGGTCGACTGTCTTACTGTTTCTAAACCACAGCTACACAGGTGTCTTGGACCCACAGTTCAACCTAGATGTGAGCTTCTATTTATTCGACTTGCCTTTCTACATCGACCTCGTGTCTTTCTTGATGGTCGTAACATTCTTGTCTTTGATTCCAGCAATCTTGTTCCACCTGGTTTATGGAGGAATTAAGTTCAATGGAAAGCAGTCAACTTTCACAAAGACTGCACGTATCCAGATATCTGTATTAGCTGCTGTGTTCATGGTGCTACTTGGTTTCACCATTTGGTTGGGCCAGTACGAAACGCTAACTAGCCCTTCAGGTCTTTTTACTGGAGCTACATACTCTGATGTAAATGCGAGCATCCCGGCAGCTCAAATCTTGACTGCAATCGCATTTGTTGTAGCACTTCTTTTCTTAGCTGCTGCAGTTATCGCTAAGTGGAGGCTTGCTGTTCTAGGTACCTCTCTAATGCTTGTACTCGCAGTTGTTTTGGGTGGCGTTTGGCCAGGCATCGTTCAGACATTCCAAGTTGTTCCAAACGAGAGAACTTTGGAAGCTCCGTTCATTCAGAGAAACATTGAAGCTACTCGTGCAGCCTATGGTTTAGATAAAGTCCAGACTGTTGAGTACGATGCCAAAACCACTGCAACAGCGGGTGCTTTGAAGAAAGATGCTCAAACTGCAGCGCAAATTAGAATTCTTGACCCTAACCTAGTCAGCTCATCATTCAAGCAACTTGAGCAGTATCGCCAGTACTACGGTTTTGAAAACCACCTAGATGTTGACCGCTACAAGATTAAGGGCAAGATCCAAGACACCGTGCTTGCTGTTCGAGAGCTAAACCAATCTGGTTTGGGAACTTCACAGTCTTGGTACAACAACGTTGTGGTCTTTACACACGGTTATGGAATGGTCGCGGCTTACGGAAACAGACGCTCTGCTGATGGACAACCTGTTTTCCTTCAGTCAGGAATTCCTTCCACTGGCCTGCTAGGTAAGTATGAGCCGAGGATTTACTTCGGTGAAAAGTCTCCTGAGTACTCAATTGTTGGTGCTCCAGAAGGTGCAGCAGATAAGGAACTGGACTACCCAGCTGGTGAAGACAGTGCATCCACTGATCAGCAGACCATGACAACTTTCAAGGGCAACGGTGGACCTAAGCTCGATGACATTATCAAGCGTCTTTCTTATGCAATGAAATTCCAAAGCGAACAGATTCTTCTTTCTGACGCGGTGACCGACGCATCTCAGATTCTTTACAACAGAAACCCTAGAGATCGTGTTGCACAGGTTGCACCGTACCTAACTTTGGACAGTGATATTTATCCTGCGATTGTCGATGAGAAGGTTGTCTGGATTGTTGATGGTTACACAACCTCAGCGAACTATCCATACTCAAGAGCTGAAAACTTTGACAGCACTATCGCCGATAGCTCTACTACTTCACCAATCATGCGTGGTTCAATCAACTACATTCGTAACTCCGTCAAGGCAACAGTTGACGCCTACGACGGTTCGGTAAAGCTATACGCATGGGATGAGAAAGATCCAATCCTAAAAACTTGGATGAAGATTTTCCCGAACACTGTAAAGCCAGTTTCGGAAATGTCAGGTGCATTGCTTTCCCACGTTAGATATCCAGCTGACCTGTTCAAGATGCAGCGAGGAATTCTAGGTCAATACCACGTGGCAGATGCTGGAGCTTTCTACTCACAACAGGATGCTTGGATGACACCTAATGATCCAGTAGATCAGGGTCAGGGCACAGGTTCACTGCAGCCACCTTATTACTTGACCTTGCAGGTGCCTACCCAAGAGAGCCCTTCATTTTCTATCTATTCCACATTCATTCCTAAATCAACTGGTGACTCTAGTCGAAATGTTTTGACCGGATACCTAGTTGCTGATTCGGATGCGGGAGATAAGGATGGAGTAGTTTCAGAACATTATGGAAAGCTTCGTCTACTTACTTTGCCGAGGACGACAATTGTTCCAGGGCCTGGTCAGGTTCAGAACAACTTCAACTCAGACAGCGAAGTTTCTAAACTTCTGAACATCTTGAGACAAGGTTCAACCAAGGTTCTCAACGGAAACCTATTGACTCTGCCTATTGGTGGTGGATTGTTGTATGTCCAGCCGGTTTATATCCAATCAACTGGTGAAACATCATTCCCACTTCTAAAGAAAGTCCTCGTTGCCTTTGGTGACAAGATCGCCTTCGAAGATAATTTGGATTCCGCTCTGAACGCTCTGTTCTCTGGAAACAGTGGCACCGGAGGAGTAACTCCACCGGTTGATCCTGGTCAGACTAAAGAGCAAAGGCTGGCAACAGCTCTAGAGAACGCTCGTCAAGCAATGATTGATAAGGATGCAGCTATGAAGGCCGGAGACTGGACAGCATTTGGAAAAGCTGATGCTCGTCTGAAGGCTGCCATTGATGCCGCTTTGGAGGCAAGCAAATAGCAGCAAATTTGTGGTAGGCTGAAACTTCGCCGCGGGGTGGAGCAGTTCGGTAGCTCGCCGGGCTCATAACCCGGAGGTCGTAGGTTCAAATCCTGCCTCCGCAACCAATAGTGAAAAGGCCCCAACAATAGTTGGGGCCTTTTCTTTGTTGTAGATAACTCGAGTCGCATTTTTGCAAATTACGTATGCTCCTTGAATGCTGTTACTTGCCTCTTTTGCATTAGCTTCATCGAGCTGGGCACTGGCACCAAACTGCCCAAGTACCTTCAGCTCGGTTAGCACAACAATCGGTGCAGTTAGCGATTCAGCGCAACTTACGCTCTGTGCCTCTAAGGCAACATTGGTAAGAGGATCTAACGGTTCCTTGACCTTGGTTATTGGTTCGCAAACTAGCACTGCGCCTAAATGCTTGGTTTATCCAAATGGGCTGAATTTAGATCTAACCTACAGTTTGCTATCTTCTGGACATGTTGGCTGCTGGAGCCTATATCCTCCATATCAATCGGTTGCGATTGTGAATATTGGAAGACCTAGCAAGGTAAAGCTCCAATCCGCACTTAAATCTTTCAAACCCGAAACACCAAAGATATTCCTTAAACCATCCAAAGGGATTGAGGTGGGGACTCAGGTTCAGTTTTCGTCATCGGCTAAAGATCAGGTGCTAAAGACTAAATTGTTGAACCTAGCTGCTCAAATTAGATTCAAGCCAACCAAATACAAGTGGAGCTTTGTTGAAGGCACCAGTCAACAAATCACTTCACTTTCTAAACCGAAATACATTCCAACAAGTACCGGAGATAAAAGAGCTTTGCTCACAGTTTCATATTCGGTTGAATACCTATTTACTGGGCTCACTAACTGGAATGCAGTCAAGCCAGATCTACTGATCAATGCAAATCCCGTGGCATTTACTGTGGGGGCCGCAGAGCCACCAAAAACAACTTCACAGCCACCGCGGCTAGTGAACTCACCTTGTAGCGTGGGCTCTACTGCTTGGCGCTGCTGATTTTCAGGCCATTGTCAGCAGATATTCATAAAATTATGTAGTTGGATACATAAAGTTGAACTTACGTAGATAGATAGGGCTCATAAATGTCGGATAACAGAAATCACTTTAATAACCAGTTCCTTGGTGAGAAAGTCTCGCTTCCTGCACCAAGCCAGCCAACTCAAACTCCAGTGAGCCGTAAGGCTCCAACAACTCTTGTTGTTGTTTTGATTGCAACAATCGGCTCAATCGTTGGTGCTTATCTGGGTGCTTACGGAGCTACTGGGTCGCTACCATTTATTTCTTCGACACAAAATGTTGTGATCAATAACCCAAACAATGTGAACTGGGTTTCAGCTGCCGCAGCTAAAGGGTTACCTTCGGTTGTTACTCTTTCGGTTTCAGGTAAAAGCTCTGCGGGCACAGGATCAGGTGTGGTCCTAAACAGCGCAGGTTACATCCTGACCAATGCCCACGTGGTGACCTTGGACGGTGAAACTGAAAATGTAAAGATTGAGATAAAGACTTCAGCGGGGAAAATATTCAAGGCATCGATAGTAGGAACTGATCCAACAAATGACCTGGCGGTAATCAAGGCAGCTGGCTCAGGATTTAGTCCGATTGAATTTGCCGATAGCTCAATGGTCAACGTTGGAGATTTTGCCGTGGCCATTGGTTCTCCACTTGGTTATGACGCCACTGTCACATCTGGGGTTATCTCTGCCATGAACAGAACTATTTCAGTTGATTCTGCAGCTGTTCCAGAAGATGGAAGTTCAAGCCTTCAGCTCTGGCAAAACAGAAACGATAGAGCTCCAGTTAACTTGGATGTTATTCAGACAGATGCTGCCATCAACCCTGGTAACTCGGGTGGAGCACTTGTCAACGATAAGGGCCAGCTAATTGGAATCAACGTTGCTATTGCTAGCGCTGATAGCGGCAGCTCTCAAGTTGGAAACATTGGTGTTGGTTTTGCCATTCCATCGAATGTTGCCAAGCGAGTTGCAGATCAAATTATTAAAACTGGCAAGGTGAGCCATGGCTTATTAGGCGCGATGGTTTCTGATGCAAAGTTTTCTGATTCATCAGCATCTTTCAGCGTTGGTGCACTCATCGAGAAGTTGACCCCTGAAGGCCCAGCAGAGAAAGCTGGCCTAAAGGTCGGGGATGTGGTTATTGAGTGCGATGGAAACCCGATAGACAGCGCTAAAACATTGACTGCAGCCATACGTGCAAAACCAGCTAAGGCAAAAGTTACATTGAAAGTACTTAGAGATGGCAGCGAAATAAGTATTGCCGCGACTCTGGGAGACGCAGCAACTAACTAGAAGTTAGGTCTATCTCGCCAGTAGTGGCAGACTAGAAGCATGTCAATGTTGCCATCTGTACAGTATTCAATCACTATTCGCCTTGAAGCACCTGCAAAAAACACGGCGGTCAGCGAACTAACTTCCATAATTGAGCGCTCAGGTGGGTCTGTTACCGCAGTTGATGTTAACCATTCAGATGCCGAGCGAGTTCGTATTGACCTCACTTGTGCCTGCACTAACTCAGATCACGCCGAGCAAATTGTTGAAAGCCTCAAGAAAGTAACTGGCGTTGTGGTTGGCAAAGTTTCCGACCGAACATTCCTAGCTCACCTAGGTGGCAAGCTAACTATTGAATCTAAGCTTCCAATTCGTAACCGTGATGATCTCTCATTGATTTACACACCTGGGGTTGCTCGTATATGTGAAGCAATCGTAAAAGATCCATCGGATGCCAGAAGGCTAACAATCAAGAGAAACACCATTGCCGTAGTTAGTGATGGATCTGCTGTTCTGGGTCTAGGAAACATTGGCCCACTAGCTGCACTGCCGGTTATGGAAGGTAAGGCTGCACTGTTCAAGCGATTTGCTAACATCGATGCTTTTCCAATTTGCTTGGATACCCAAGATACCGAAGAGATTGTTAGAACAGTCAAAGCAATAGCTCCAGTATTTGCTGGGATCAACCTGGAAGATATCTCAGCACCAAGATGTTTTGAGATTGAGGCAAGGCTAAGAGCAGAACTTGACATTCCGGTTTTTCATGATGACCAGCACGGAACAGCAATTGTTTGTTTGGCAGCACTTCGAAACGCACTAAAAGTTGTTGGCAAAGATATTGGTGATGTGCAATTAGTTATGAGCGGTGCAGGTGCTGCTGGAACTGCTGTGCTAAAGCTTTTGTTCGCTGCCGGTCTAAGGCACGCTACCGTTGCTGATCAAAAAGGAATTATCCACGTTGGCCGCAAAGACATCATGCCAGATACTTCACTTGGTTGGATTTCACAAGAAACTAACAAATCGGGTAAGAGTGGATCACTCAAGGATGCACTAGTTGGAGCTGATGTGTTTATCGGTGTTTCAGCTGGAAACCTTTTGGATGCCACTGACATCGAGAAGATGGCACCAAACTCAATCGTGTTTGCATTAGCTAACCCAACTCCTGAAATAGATCCTGCTCAAGCTGCTAAGTATGCTGCAGTGGTGGCAACAGGTAGAAGTGATTTTGCTAACCAGATTAATAACGTCTTAGCTTTCCCTGGATTCTTTAGAGGGCTACTTGATGCTGGAGCAAACATCATCACGGAGAAAATGTTGCTAGCGGCAGCCGATGCACTTGCCACTTGTGTTGAGCCTGATGAGTTGAATTCTTCTTATATTGTTCCTAGTGTTTTTCACGCGGATGTAACCCAGCGTGTAGCTGATGCAGTTCGATTAGCATCTAAGTAGCAAAGGGATAAATGGAACAGGAAACAATCAATAGACCGACGGTAACGGTTGATCGCCAGACTCAGAATATTGAGCCAGGTGATCATGAGAGATATTCTCATTACGTTAGAAAAGACAAGGTTGTTGAGTCAGCTGTAATGGGCAATCCGGTTGTGGCTTTGTGCGGCAAAGTCTGGATTCCAAGCCGTGACCCTGAGAAGTTCCCTGTTTGCCCCGAATGCAAAGACATTTATGAGCAAATGAAGAAAAACGAAGACGGTAAAGGCTCAGGCGACGAATAATCTTTCGCCAATAGACTTATCCAGTGAATAACGCTCCTATAGGTATCTTTGACTCCGGTGTCGGTGGTCTAACCGTTGCCAGAGCAATCATTGATCAGTTACCCAATGAATCGGTCATTTACCTAGGTGATACCGCTAACACTCCCTATGGCACTAAAACAATTCAAGAGGTTCGCACATTAGCTCTTGATGTTATGGATCGTCTAGTTGACGAAGGTGTGAAGATTCTTGTTATTGCTTGTAACACTGCATCTGCTGCAGTTCTAAGAGATGCAAGAGAGAGATATACAGAAGGCCGGGGTATTCCCGTTGTTGAAGTTATTCAGCCTGCTGTAAGAAGAGCGGTAGCTGCTACCCGTAATGGAAAAGTTGGAGTGATCGGAACAACTGCGACTATTACCTCAAGAGCATATGATGATGCATTTGCAGCAGCCGTTGATTTTGAAATAGTTAGCGCAGCTTGTCCTGAATTTGTTGACTATGTTGAACGCGGAATCACCAGTGGTCCTGAGGTAATTGCCTTGGCTTCAAGTTATCTTCAATCGATAAAGGCCGCTGAAGTTGACACATTAGTTTTAGGTTGCACGCACTATCCACTTCTCACCGGAGCTCTTGGCTATGTGATGGGGGAGAACGTCACCCTTGTCTCCAGTGCAGAAGAGACCGCTAAAGATGTATATCGAACCTTGGTAGCCCACAATCTTTTGAGAACAGATAACAGCAAGCCGACTTTGCGCTTTCAAGCAACTGGTGATGCTGAAAGCTTTGCCAAACTTGCTAGAAGATTCTTAGGTCCAGAAGTTCAAAGTGTTGAGCAGATTCACTAAATAGGTAGGAATACAAATGAGTAGAGCAGACGGACGTAACGCGGATCAGTTACGCCAAGTAACTATTGAACGCAACTGGAGTGAACATGCTGAAGGCTCAGCACTTATTTCTTTTGGTTCAACTAAAGTTCTCTGCACTGCTTCATTTACCCCAGGTGTGCCAAGGTGGAAAGTTGGCAAGGGCGAAGGCTGGGTCACTGCAGAATATGCGATGCTCCCTAGAGCCACTCACGATAGAAATGATCGCGAATCAATTAGAGGTAAAGTCGGTGGACGCACTCACGAGATTTCAAGACTGATAGGTCGTGCTCTTCGCGCAGCGGTTGATTTCAAAGCACTAGGTGAGAACACCATCATTATTGACTGTGATGTTTTGCAGGCTGACGGTGGCACTAGAACAGCGGCGATCACTGGAGCGTACGTGGCACTGGTTGATGCAATCAACTATGGAATTGAGCACGGACACATTCCAGCTAAGAACAAAGTAATTGTTGACTCGATTGCTGCAATCTCGGTTGGAATTATCGATGGCGTGCCAATGCTAGATCTTGCCTATGTCGAAGATGTTCGGGCAGAAACAGATATGAATGTTGTTGTAACAGGCTCAGGAAAGTTTGTTGAAGTTCAGGGAACTGCTGAAGGTGTGCCTTTTGATAGAGCTGAACTGAACCTACTTCTAGATCTAGCGTTACTGGGAACCAAGGAACTCACCGCTATCCAACATAGCTCTTTGGCGCAGAACTAAAAATGCAAATAGTTTTAGCCACACATAATCAAGGCAAAGTTGCAGAACTTAGGGCAATACTTGCACCGGTTGGCTTGGACCTAGTTGGCTATGACGGGCCTGAACCGGTTGAAGATGGAATATCTTTTTTAGAGAACGCACTTATCAAAGCTAGAGCTGCACATCTACACACCGGACTTCCAGCTTTAGCAGATGACTCGGGACTTGCTGTTGAAATACTTGGTGGTTCACCTGGAATCTTCACTGCAATTTGGTCAGGTACTAGAGACAATGTGGCTAACCGCCAACTACTTTTAGCCCAGCTAAAAGACATAGCTTTAGAACACCGGTCTGCTTCGTTTGTTTGCACGATTGCTTTGGTAACTGATGAGGGTGAAACTACTTTCACTGGAGTATGGCCAGGTTCAATAGCAACAGAAGAACGCGGCACCAATGGACACGGATATGATCCAGTGTTTATCCCAGAGGGATTTACTCAAACAGCTGCCGAACTAGAGCCAGAGATTAAGAATGCTCTAAGTCACAGAGCTCAAGCGCTTAGCTCTTTGATTAGTTACTTTAAGGCTTAGATTTATTCCTCTTAGCCTTAACAACTTCCAGCACGACAGGCACTAATGAGAGCGCTACCAAAACTAGCGTTACAACAATGACATGCTCACGGATAAACGCAATCTGTCCTAGGAAGAATCCAATAAGAGGAACAAGAATTCCCCAGGTCAGTGCACCGATGATGTTAAAGCGAAGGTAGTAGGCATATTTCATTTGTCCCACACCTGCTGCTACTGGAACGAAGGTACGCAGAATCGGGACGAAGTGAGCAAAAATAACTGCCTTAGCACCATATTTCACAAAGAAATCTTGTGCGCGTTGAGCATTCTTCTGACTAAAGAGTTTTGAGTCGGGACGCTTGAACACAGCAGGTCCGGCTTTTCTACCAATGAAGTAACCCAGTTGGTCTCCTGCGATAGCAGAAGCTGAAATTAGGATGCAGGCCAACCAGATTGGCACATCAATTAGGCCAACTCCAATCATGAGACCAACAGTAAATAGCAGAGAGTCACCAGGTAGGAAGAATCCAACCAGGAGACCTGTTTCCGCGATTATGATCAGGCACACAATGACCATGGCCATCGGCCCTAGCCCTTGCAAGATGCCTTCAAGGTCGAGGTGCAGTATTTCGTTTATATTCATGTGCCCACAGCAGGAATCGAACCTGCGCCCCCGCCTCCGGAGGGCGGTGCTCTATCCCCTGAGCTATGGGGGCTAGCGGATTACCTTCAGACTACCAGCCGATATAAGCCTAGATACAG
>JAPLAJ010000059.1 GCA_026393335.1 Rhodoluna sp.
CGGTACCTGGCCATTTGATAATCCAGAGTTCTTGGTCTTCAGCCTCTACCCATACGCAGCTAGCCTGCCAGCTAATACTGCTCCAGGAACCGTGCTGAGAGGCCAAGTGCTAGTTGACTGGATCCGTTACTCCCAGTACCAAGGCTATGGTCAGGTCTTTGACCGCTAAATAGCGCTTTTTGGGGAATACTTTGTCACTAGATTCCCTTATTGTTTGAGAGAGACCTATCAAGCTACCCATTGGAGAATCATGGAAATCGCCACACTTCTAGCCGTCATCAACCTATTGGGGCTGTTAGCTATAGCTGCAATCGTGCTTTTGCGGAAGCAACAGACTGGCTCAGTAGATGTGAGCAAGGACCTTCAATTGCATCGAGATGAACTCCGATCAGCCATCGCTAGTAACCACGACATCGTTGAAAAGCGCTTGAGTTCATTTAGCGAAGCAGCGCAGAACTCAGCCAAACTTCAGCGCGATGAAGCTGGTAACTCGAGAATAGAACTCCAAAAGTCTTTAAATGAATCACTAAAGAACATTGAAACAAAGATTGCAGAACTAACTGATTCAAACGCCAAAAAGCAGCAGCAGATGCAAATTACCCTACAAACTGAGATAGAAAAGATGAGCAAGGGTAATGAAGAGAAATTAGAAAAGATGCGCGAAACAGTTGATGAGAAGCTCCAAGGAACCTTGGAGAAGAGACTCGGTGAATCTTTCAAGCTAGTAAGTGAAAACCTAGAAGCAGTTGCTAGAGGTATCGGCGAGATGAAGAATCTAGCCAACGATGTTGGAAGCCTGCAAAAAGTTCTAACCAACGTTAAATCCAGAGGCGGCTGGGGCGAGGTTCAACTAGAACGACAGTTAGAAGACGTATTGGCTCCCAGCCAGTATGAAAAGAATGTGAAGATAAAACCTGGATCAAATGACTTGGTTGAGTTTGCAGTTAAGTTGCCTGGTCGCTCTGATGGTGAATATGTCTATCTACCAATTGACTCTAAATTCCCTCAAGAAGACTATGAGCGACTACAAAATGCCCAAGAGACTGGATCTGCAGAAGATGTTGCTAATGCTGCAAAAGCTGTTGAAAAGGCCATCAAAGCCCAGGCTAAATTGATTTCAGATAAATACCTCCATGTGCCTATAAGCACTGATTTCGCCATTATGTATCTGCCAACAGAAGGCCTATTTGCAGAGGTAGTTAGAAGGCCAGGGCTCACAAGCGAACTGCAGAATAGCTTCAGAGTGCTCGTCACCGGCCCTACTACCCTGATGTCACTGCTCAACAGCCTACAAATGGGCTTCAAGACTTTGGCGATTGAGAAGAGCGCGTCAGATGTATGGAAGGTGCTTAGCGCTGCTAAAACCGAGTTTGGCAAGTACTCCGGTGTCATGGACACACTGGCGAGACAGCTTGAGACTGCGCAAAAGACCGTAAGTCAGGCAGGTACTAGAACTCGAGCGGTCAACAAGGCATTGAGCAAAGTAGAGGATCTCGAGCTACCCTCATCTTCTGCCGAGATCCTAGGCTTGCCTATAAATTCTGGTGTGGACGACGAGCCTTACTTAGAGCTAGAAGACCAAATCAATCCTCCAACTGAGGATTAGCTATCCCCTAGACCAATTTATAGGCCTCAAAAACTAGACTTTAGAAAAGCTAGAAAGTTTGTGAGGCACTAATTGCAGCCGTTTAACAACATCCAGTCATCCAGATTCTGGTCTCGACTGGGTCAGCCAAATGCTATTGGCCTATCAATCTTTTTGGTTTCATTGTCGTTTTCAGCACTGTTGAGTTTTGCTTTTGACGTCGTTAGATTGCAAAGCTATTCGATCGCTTGGGTGGCTATTAATGCCATTTCAATTGCTTGGGTACTAATTGTGGCCTTGCCAGCCCTTGTCATCAAGCGCAAAAACAACCGGTTAGGTAAGCCACAGCCAATTTTCAACATCATCTACATTTCACTCTGCTTTGCTTTTAAGAACACATTAATGATTAGCGTCGCTTCTGCTTTTGGAATTGCCGACGATGGAAACCCCTTTGTTAGGTTTGTTGGCGGCATATTGCTTGGCTGTGGAATTCTGATTATTCATACAAACATCGCTGGATCAAGAATTCAACGTGAAACAACACTTGGTAATCTCCGCGGCAGTGAAGCTCAGCTCAGGCTAATTAGAGAGGAAGCCTTTGCCGATCTCGAAGAGGAAAGCACACTCGCTGTTGCTAGGACAGTGAGCGCTCTTGCTCCACAGTTAGAAATGCTGGACCAAAACACTAGCCTGTCCAAAGATGACTTGAAAGTTATTGAAAGGATGTCGAGTTTCATTCAGAATGAACTGAAGCCATTCGGTTCATCACTCCCAAATGAAATTCGCATGTTTTCTTCCAGTGCCATGTTAGAAAAGAATCAAGTAAGCCTAGACCCAGATGTAAAAATCAGTCCTAGTCGTTTAATCCGAGTATGGATAACTATGCTGCCCTTGCCATTTCTTTACTATTTGGTGACAAGTTTTGCAATCCCAACTGCCAAGCCTGACTATATGTTTATCGCTTTGTTGGTTTTTATGTTAGTTCTTACAGCTCTTAAATATCTTGCCTTAGGGCTTCCTGATCTCAAGGTTGGGCAGGCATTCGTTGCGACAACATCTATTGCTTTACTTGCTAGTTTGCCGTCATATTTCCTCGTGAGCCAAATCCCAAATCCAGCTGGCATCCCAGAGTTACTGCCGGTCTACCTAATCATTCCGGCCTGGTCCATTATCGCTGCTTCACAGGCATACATACTCGATCAACGACAATCACGAATCGAAGATCTTTTGACGAGCGCTGTGCAGGAACTCCAGCGTGAAAACAAACTATACGAGCAGAAGGTTTGGCTTGCCAAGCACGGTTGGTACCTTTTGCTCCACGGAGTTGTCCAGCCAGCCCTTACCGCAGCAGCCATGAGAATATCTGACCCACAAGGAAGTAACCCTGAAGTGAAATCTAAGGTGTTAGCTGACCTGCAAAGAGCTCTTGATGCCCTGGGTCAGCCTTTACCTTCAGCTCAACAACTTGAATTCAACATCTCTGAAATTCAGTCTGTTTGGCACGGATTGTGTGAAGTAGAAGTTCAAGTTTCTGAGCAAGTCTTTGAGGTTGCAGCGAATAATCAGATTGTCAATCAAGTAATCAATGAGGTTCTGAAAGAAGTGGTGAGCAATGCCGTGCGCCATGGAAACGCGAACCGTGTAGACATCAATCTAATTCTGGCTGGCTCAAACGACGTTTCAATTGTGGCAATCAATGATGGCACCAAGCCTGATTCAAACCGACCTGAAAGCGTTGGATCAAGAATGCTTGAAGCTCTTTGTATGGAGCGTAGCTTGAGCTGGGATTCGTCTAACAAGGCCACAATGTTCAAAGCACTTATTCCATTCAAGTAATTCATAAAGACTTAAATTGAAATGCCCCATCCGCTTTGGATGGGGCATTTCAATTAGTTAGACACTAGTTGATTGTCAGTGTGCTCGCTGATGTTGCTGAGCCACCACCTGTAGTCACTGTAATCTTTCCGCTGGTTGCACCAGCTGGGATTACGAACTTCAGTGAGGTTGAACTAGCACCGGCAGAGACTGTCACTGGAGTTGATCCAATGGTCACTGTTGCACCGGTTAGGTTAGTTCCCTTGACGCTGACAACTGTTACACCCTTCTTACCTGTGGTAGGTGTGAATGATGTAACTGTAGGTGTTGGAGGAGTCACAGTGAATGACTTGGTGTAAACAACACCAGCACCAGTTGTGATCTTGATTAGACCAGTTAGCGCACCAGTTGGAACTACAACGGTCAAGGTGCTTCCGTTGTTGATTACTGGCTTAGCTGACTTGTTACCACCGAATACAACTGAGCTTGCTACCAAGTTAGAACCTGTAATGGTTACAGTCTGTCCAACCTTGGCTGCGGCGGTTGTAGTAGCTACAACTGCTGCCTGGTAGACGAACTTGCTAGTAGTAGTTGTACCGCCTGCGTTAGTTGCACTAATCTTCGAGCCAGAAACAACACCAGCTGGAACTGTAATCACAACGGTTGTTGCGTTTACGATGCTGAACGGAGCATTAACGCTACCGATGGTGATTGATGTAGCTGACGCTAGGTTTGTACCGGACAAAGTAATCTCAGAACCAACTTCTTTGACTACTGAAGCAGTCATAGTGATTGTTGGCTTTGAGGTAGCTGTTGAGCTGGCAGTAAACGCAGCAGGTGCAGATGCTGTACCAGCAGAGTTAGTAACTCTGAAAGTACCCTTCTGAGTTGCTGAAGGTGATCGCACAGTCATTCTTGTTCCAGCAGCATTCACTGAGAGAACTGTAACTGGTGTGCTGATCGCAGCAACCTTTGTAGTTGGAGCAGTGTAAAGAATCACTGAATTTCCAAGAGCATCTCCAAGGTTTGTTCCTACGATGTCAATTGCTTGACCTCTCTTACCTGTTGTCGATGAGACAGCAGAGATTGTAGGAGCACTTGGTGCCTGGGTGACAACGATGTTGACCCAGTCTTGACGAGTGATTGCGTTACCTTCAACCTTGATCTTTGCCTGCATGAATAGCGGGCTTAGAGTATCTGGGTTAGCAGTTGCGCTTCCAGGGTTGATAGTTGCATCTTCTGCGACGTCGTTAGATGTCAAAGAAACTGTAGCAATACCGTTTACAACAGTTGCAGTTACAGATCCCTGATCCAACTGGCCGTTAGCTCCCCACTTGGTCTTACCATCGATGACGGTCGAACCAGAAGTGAACTTAGCGTTGGAACTTGACCAAGCAGCACCAAGGGTAACGGTAACAACAGTGCCATCAGGAGCGTTAGCACCAGTCGCTGCGTTAGTTACTTTGTAGCGAAGGTTGAATGTTGATCCAGCCTTTACATAGTGTGCGAAGTAGCCTGTGTGAACATCGAACCAGCCATCAGCCAATCCAGCGTCACCCCAAACCTTAGTTCCGTCGAACGAGTTGCTGGCATCCCAGTCAGCTAGTCGAGCGTTGTAAATAGTAGCCGGAGCTGCAGCCTGAGCCTTGTAGTAGAAGAGGTCAATGATGTCCAGAATGTCCTGGTTACCCTTTTCTCCAACTACTGCAATCTGAACGAACAGCTTCTTGCTTCCTTCAGGGTTCTTCAGGTTAGCTGCTTGGTAAGGATCTGCATCCGCGCTGAAGTTGCTGTTGCTTACATCAAATGAAACGATACCGTTTGCATTTGTTGTGAGCTCAATTACCTTCTCATCTCCTACACCTGGGAATGCTGTTCCGTTTACAGCTACCTTCGCAGAAGAACCTGAGTAGGTCTTTCCTAGAAGAAGCTTGACTGTCTTGTTTGCATACGGAGCACCATCAGCTGTGACTGCGAATGATAGAGAAGTTGTCTTGCCAACTTCAATACCGCGCTGCATGTAACGAACGCCTGCAGCGTAGTAAGAGTACCAGCCTTCGCCTTCGCTAATCCATGCGTTGCTCGCGTCAGCACCAACGACTCTTGATACAACAGTCTTGGTAACAGGAGCATCAGCTGGCTTGAAGAAGATGAAGTCAACAAGGTCAATGCTGTCCTGTGTCTGGCTAGTTACCCAAGCAGTTGCCTGTGTGAATAGCTTCTTACCACTGAAGTTTGCACCTAGGTTTGTGCCTGGGTTGTTAGCAGCGTCAGCAGCAACGTCAGTGTTTACCATGCTGAAAGTCACACGACCATCAGATCCGGTAACACCAGTTACTGTCTTGTTCTGCTCACCAACTGATGCAACGTTTCCAACATTAACCTTCGCGTTAGAACCTGAGTACTGCTTACCCATTGTGAAGGTTACAGTCTGGTTCGCAAGCGGAGTGTTGTCAGCTGCGTTAAAGTAAGTGTCTGAGTTGATCCCACAGGAACCTGCTTGGTACGTACGTTAATTCCAACGCGGTACCAAGGGTTAGTAACAGAGAACAATGTAGCGTCGCCTGGGCGGTTGAATGAGTTTGTGTCATCCATGCCAACCAAACGAACGTTTGCATTTCCAGTGAATACCACAGGAGCATCTGCTGGCTTGAAGAAGACGAAGTCAACCATGTCAATGCTGTCCTGTGTCTGGCTAGTTACCCAAGCAGTTGCCTGTGTGAATAGCTTCTTACCAGTGAAGTCTGCACCTAGGTTTGTGCCTGGGTTGTTAGCAGCATCAGCAGCAACGTCAGTGTTTACCATGCTGAAAGTCACGCGACCTTGAGCGTTAGTAACACCAGTTACTGTCTTGTTCTGCTCACCAACTGAACGTTTACCTTCGCGTTTGAACCTGAGTACTGCTTACCCATTACGAAGGTTACAGTCTGGTTCGCAAGCGGAGTGTTGTCAGCTGCGTTAGTTACAAGGTAAGTAAGTTCCTGAGTTGATCCAACTGGAACCTGCTTGGTGCGTGCGTTGACTCCAACGCGGTACCAAGGGTTTGCAACTGACCAAAACGCAGCATCTGCTGGACGGTTGAATGAGTTTGTGTCATCCATGCCAACCAAACGAACGTTTGCATTTCCAGTAAACGGAGGCTCAACAACAACTCCACCAGCAAGATCTGCGCCTTTAGCACCATTGAAAGCAATGTCGTCAATGAAGAATGGAGATGTGCTCTTCGGGCTACCTAGGAAGTCCGCAAAGAAAGTTGCTCTGTTGTAATCGATCGCAAGGCTTCCACCAACAGTGAAGTCGAAGGTATAGGTCTTCCAACCAACAACAGATGTGCTGTTAGCTTCCTTCTCAATTGCTTGGGAAGGTGCAGCAACGTTCTCTAGTTTTAGGTTCAGTCTCTTACCAGCAACTGGAGAGTAAATGTTAGCTTTGACAACAAAGTTGCTTGCTGAAATCAGAGATTCACCTGCTGCTCTTGATAGGAAAGTAGTTCCTGCCCAAGGGTCTCCACTTGCAAAGGCAAGCTTCAGAGCCTTGGTTGAACCGACTGATCCATCGGCCGGAGCGTCAGTAACCACTGATGACTGGTTTCCACTAAAGTCAGTCAATGAGTAACCAGAAGTGTCGTTGCTCTCGAAATTAACAAGTACCTGAGGTGTGCTACGAATCGCAGGAGTTACTGCACCGTTTATCGCAATGTCGTCCACAAAGTAAGACAGAGCTTCAGCTCCTGGAGCTACGTTGAAATCAGGGAAGATTGCAAGAGATAGATAATCTTCTGTAGCAGACCAACCAGCGACATCAGAGAAGTCAACAACGACTCTTGACCAACCCGCAGGAACAGTTACTGTCTTGCCAAGTGCACGTGGGTATGGGACCAACTCAACACGCAGTGGAGAGTTAGCTTTAGCAGAGAAGTAGTTGAAGGTCACAGTCTTGTGAGTTCCATTTGTGATTCTGGTGTTACCTGTGATGTTCAAGATTGTTGCACCAGAGTAAACCTCGCCAGCTTTGACGATCTTCAGAGCCTTGCCACCGTTTCCGCCAGCAGGAGCATCTACAATAGTCGTTGCTGCACCAGCGAAGGAACCTTCTGGCTTAGCACCTGTTGAGTCTCCAACCACCTTAGCTCCAAGTGCATCGTTTGCTTCAAATGTAACTAGAGTTGCTGGAACATCGCGACCTGCTGGAGCAGGAACGTAAAGGTTAGAAGAAGTTCCACCGTTGATTGAAACGTTGTCAATCTCGTAGATCTGTCCTGTGTTTGCTACTGGACCAGGGCCGGTGTATGTACGGTCATCGGCACCGAAGTTCGGGAAGAAAGCAATAATTTTGTAAACGGCATCTGGGTTCCAACCGGTTCCAGTTGACATATCAAAACTTAGTTTGTTTAGTCCAGGTTGTGCTGTAACAGTCTTGAGTGCAGCACCTGCACCTTCAACCTTCATCATTACCGGAGACGGCACCGTGTCATTTGACCAGTAGTCAAGAGTAATAATGGGCTTGCTAGCGTCGGTGTAACGGAACGGAGTTGAGTTAGCCAAAAGAAGGTTCACTCCCGCCCAAACCGTGCTGCCAGCAGTCTTTGTAAAGTGCAAAGAGTTGCCGCTTAGTTTCGTGGAAGCCTTGATCTCAGTCGTGGCTCCACCGTACGGACCTGTGCTAGGAGTGCTAGACACCGTCTTCAGAACATCTGCTGTTTCGAAGTTAAGGAATAGGGGTGTGGTCACATTCGCTTGAGCTGGAGTAATACCAGTAACAAGCAATGCTCCGGTCACCAAGAATAGAGCTAATCGGTTTAGACCCTTTAGAAGTGAAGATTTGTTCGCGTACATGTGAACCTTTCAGTTTTTGATCCAAGGTCGAAGAAAACTTCCACGACAAAGGTTATGGCTCGCCAACATTGGCTTGTTTAGACTTTATTGCTGAAACCGCTTTCGAGAAACCGCTTTCAATGAGTCTTTACTAATTCGTTATGAAACTTCTAGAACGAGGGATTTTGGGGCAAAGCCCTCTTTTTATACCCGAAATCTGGCCCAGGTCTGAGTTGGCCCAGCAGCTAAAGATTGGGGCCCTCGAAATCAGGCAAAAAGCCCTATTTATAGGGCTTTGGTCTAGAGATTAGGGTCTGGAATCATGACGTACTTGGTCTCCAAGTACTCGTGAATTCCTTCAAGGCCACCTTCTCGACCTAAACCTGACTGTTTCACACCACCGAATGGGGCGGCAGCATTACTGACTAATCCAGTGTTTAGGCCAGTCATTCCAGTATCTAGTCTCTCGATAAGGCGAAGTCCACGCTTGAGATCCTGTGTATAGGCATAAGAGACAAGGCCATACTCGGTGTCATTAGCTAGCCTGATTGCCTCATCTTCATCTTTGAATCTAACAATTGGTGCTACCGGGCCAAAGATCTCTTCATTCAAGATTGTTGAACCAGGCTTCACATCAGAGAGCACAGTTGGCTCAAAGAAATAGCCTGCACCTGATTGGGCTTTACCACCGGTAACGATCTTGCCGCCTTCAGCAACAGTAGTTTCAACTAGTCTCTTGAGATTCTCTCTGGCCTTCTCGTTGATTACAGGGCCGATCTTTGTTTCAGGATCTACTCCCCTGCCCAAAGGCATGGCTTCCATCTTGGCTGCCATCTTGTTTGCAAATTCATCTGCTAGAGACTCGTGCACGATAAATCTGTTTGCTGCTGTGCAGGCCTGACCGATGTTGCGAAGTTTTGCGAGCATCGCACCTTCAACAGCTGCATCGATATCTGCATCTTCAAACACTAAGAACGGAGCATTGCCACCTAGTTCCATCGAAGTTCTAAGAACTTGTCTAGCTGATTGCTCAAGTAGTCGAACACCCACTGATGTTGATCCAGTGAAAGTTATCTTTCTCAATCTTGGGTCAGCGATGATAGGGGCACTAGTTGCAGCAGAAGTGCTGGTCGTGATTATGTTTACTACACCCGCAGGTAAACCTGCTTCTTCCAAAGTCTTAGTTAGAAGCAATGTTGTTAATGGTGTGAGTTCTGCAGGCTTTACAACCATGGTGCAGCCAGCTGCGATTGCAGGGCCTATCTTTCTTGTTGCCATTGCTAATGGAAAATTCCAGGGAGTAATCGCAAATGCAGGACCAACTGGTCGCTGGGTAACCAGCATGCGTCCAGTTCCTTCAGGTGAAGATCCAAATCTTCCAGAGATGCGAACAGCTTCTTCAGAGAACCATCTAAGGAACTCATTGCCGTAGGTAACTTCACCTCTAGCCTCAGCTATTGGCTTACCCATTTCCAAGCTAATGAGCATTGCGAATTCTTCGCTTCTTGCTTTGACTAGCTCAAAAGTTCTACGGAGAATTTCTGCTCTCTCGCGAGGAGGAACTTTAGCCCATGACTCTTGAGCATTTGATGCAGCGGTGAGTGCTGCCAATCCATCTACCTCGGTTGCATTGGCAATGGTGGCAAGTGCCTTACCGGTTGATGGGTCTTCAACTGTGATGTTCTGCTGGCCGTGACCATCTACCCACTTACCTGCTATGTATAGCTGGGTTGGAACTTTTGCTAATAGTTCACTCTCGGTGAGCGACATTGCTACCTTCTTCTTTAGTTTGTTTTAGGAGTTGTTTCGGCAGAGAGTTTGTTGCCACATCTGTATATGCCGGTGGCTAGGTTGTCTATTGCCTGCTTGGCTGTGGCATTAACATCACCGATCGCAGCGATGCTAAAGACTAGGTCTGTGCCATCTTTTGCTTTGATGATGCCTGCCAAAGAATACTCATGCTTGGTCCAGCCAGTCTTGGCAAAAATCTTGCCAGCTGCATCAAGGTTGTCGCCTTTGAATCTATTGGCTAGAGAACCAGTTTCAGCTGCGATAGGAAGAGCACGTCTGATAACTCCAAGATCGCCATCTTCATTTAGCACTTTCTTTAGCAGTGCGTTGATGAAGGTGGCTGGCACTTTGTTATCTTCATTAGAACCTGACCCATCAAGAAGAACTAGGTCTTTAGTAGAAAGACCCGCTCTAGTAAGTGCAGCCTTTAGCGCTACATCAAGAGAATCTCTTGAGCCGTCATAACCTAACTGCTTAGAAACAAGTCGGGCTAGGAATTCTGCTTCAGTGTTATCACTGACTTTGAGCATGTGCTCAATCCAGCGGCTAATAGGTTGCGACTTAACAAAGGCAACTTCTAAATACCTGCCCCTTTTAATATCTTCAGGGTCAAGTGGTAGCTTGGATTTAGTTAAGGTAGCCGATGATGCTAACGGCCCAATGTTTTTCTTTAGAGCTACCCCCACAGCCATTACTGGGTCTGTACTCCGAGGTGAAGTCTCTGCAGTTGGATTCTTACGATCGCCATCCACCTGAAGAGCAGTAACTAAAGATTGGTATCCGATGGTTCTCTCTGATTCTGGGTTACCCGGGTCCCAGCCTTCAGGTGCGAAGTATGTGCTGTCCAAAGTGATGTCGCTGATTGGTGTGCCTCTTGCCCACTCATTAATTTGAACTGCAAGGTCACTAAGTTTCGGAGCATCTTTATATACAGACTGAACACCAGCTCTTGCTCTAGAGAGAGTTGGATCACCAGCACCGACAATGACTATGTGGCCTGGGAAATCTAAATCTGCATAGACCTTTGTTTGAACTCTGTAGTTAGGTCCAAGTACTTGAAGGGCAGCAGTTGCGGTGAGCAACTTCATCACAGATGCTGTCTGAGCTGGAGTGTCACCTTCTATATCAAATAGAACTTCATTGGTAGCTGGGTTTATCACCTGTGCATGCAAACCAACTAGACGATCATCTAGAGCTAGCTCGGCTATTGAACAGTCTCGCCCTTCAGGAGTTGGCGAAACTGTAGGTGAATCGGTAGGAGTGTTAGTTGGGGTATTAGTAGAAGAGCTCTTGCCAGGCGCTGCCAGGGTGAAACCACCAATAATCAGGATTAGCAGAAGCAGGCCGGTTGCTGACCCGATGGCTATTTGCCTTAGGTAATTCAGTGGTGAGTTAGGTGATGGCATCTACGCTCCGAACGGCTCTATTCCCCTCAATTTTAGACCTTAACCTATCGAATAGACTTGGTTCATGCGTAAGTTATCAGTTTCAGCCATAGTTTTGGCCATCTCATCGATTTTCATCCTCAGTTCCCCTGCTTTTGCCCACAATGAGCTAGTTTCACAAAGCCCAAGTGGAGATTCTGTGGTTGAAGCTGGATCTATAGAGATTCGCCTTGAATATGCTGAAGAACCTATTGCAACCGCCTTTGGCGAAGGAAACCTCATTGCCATAGCGAATGCTGAAACTGGTGAACAGCTAGGCCCAGCCTGTGCTCGGGTAGATGGCACAAGCATGTATACAACTGTGAACATCGTTGAGCCAGGCATCTATAAAATACTTTGGCGTAGCGCTTCAGATGATGGACACATCGCATCAGGCGACTATCTAATAACCGTCGAGAACAACACCGGCTTTGAAACAGACCAAATCGGCAACCAGTGTTTCGATGATGAAGGTGTCGAATTGAAGGTGGATACTCAAGAGCCACTTTCCCAGAAAATCGATCAGATGTCAGGATTCTGGCAGGGACTGCTATGGGGAGTGCCGATTGTAGTTGGAGGCGGTGTTCTAGGAGCATTCCTAGTTATGCGCCGCAGTTCAAACAAGAGCTCTTAGCCGTTAGGTCTTACCAATTTATCGACATCTCCCAAGATGTCATTGAACTCAGCTTCTGTCATTAGTCCTAGTCTCAAGACAACTTCTTTAACAGTGCTATCTTCCGCCAAAGCAGTTTGAGCAACTAGGGTTGCATTTTCATATCCAAGCATCGGTGAGAGTGCAGTGACAGTACCAATAGATCTTTCAACATCAGCTCTCAATCGAGCAGCATTAGCAGTAATGCCAACTACACATCTATCGGCTAGCGTGTAACAACCCTGACGAAGATAAATGATGCTCATCATAAGAGATCTAGCAATGATTGGTTCAAAAGCATTTAGTTGTAACTGCCCTGCTTCACAGGCCATAGTCACTGTCATGTCGTTACCAATAACTGTGAAGGCAATCTGGTTTACAACTTCAGGAATAACTGGATTTACTTTGCCAGGCATGATTGAAGATCCAGCCTGACGAGCAGGAAGATTTATCTCACCAAAGCCTGCACGAGGACCAGAGGATAGAAGACGTAAGTCGTTAGCAGTCTTGGACAATTTCACTGCAACTCTTTTTAGAACTCCAGAAACAAGAACAAAAACACCAACGTCTTGGGTTGCTTCAACCATGTCTTCAGCCACTACAAACTGCCAACCCGCTAATTCACTCAGGTGATTACAGGCAGCTTCCGCATAACCCATAGGGGCATTGAGCCCAGTGCCGATAGCTGTTCCACCTAGGTTGATTTCGCTTAGGTGGGGAATAAGTTCAACAAGTCTTTGCTCATCCTCATGAGTCATTCTGGCGAAGGTCGCAAACTCCTGACCAAGTGTCATAGGAACCGCATCTTGTAACTGAGTGCGGCCCATCTTGATTAGGTCCTTGAACTCAATTGCCTTGTCGTTGTATTTAGAACGTAGATATTCAAGAGCTTTTATCAGTTCACGTATTTCTAGGATCAAGGCAACCTTTAGAGCGGTTGGATAAACATCGTTTGTTGACTGTGACATGTTCACATCATTCAGAGGATGAATCTTGTCGTAGTCACCTTTTTCAAAGCCAGCTAGTTCCAATGCCCGATTAGCAATAACTTCATTGGCGTTCATGTTTGTACTGGTACCAGCACCGCCTTGAATGGCATCAACAATAAATTCTTTATCAAACTTGCCAGCTTCAACCTCATGGCAGGCTGCAATAATCGCACTAGCTACTTTTTCGTCTAATTCACCAACTTCTAAGTTGGCCTTGGCGCAAGATTCTTTTACTAAAGCCAAAGCTCTGATTAGAGATCTGTAATGGCCGATGGGAACTCCCGATATTGGGAAGTTCTCTGCTGCTCTTGCCGAATGCACCCCCCAATACGCACTTGAAGGTACCTCGTAATCACCGAGCAGGTCATGTTCTAGCCTCATTGCTGACATAGTTTTAGTCTGCCATTAAATCGTTAGTTTCCTAACCAAACACGAAGGGCCCAGACCTAATGGTCTGAGCCCTTGGTGTTTATTACTATTTAGGAAAGAATGTCCGCACTCATCTTTGAGCCGTCTTTCTTGTTGATCATTCCCCAGATGAAACCGATTACAAGAGCTGCAAACGGTAGCAAGACCAGGGTCCAACCAAGAGTGGTCATAGACCATGCGTTACCTGATTCCTCAGGTGATGGCGCTAAACCTGAAAGCAGGTTGAAGCGTGACATCAAGAGGTATAGACCAACGCCAAGAGCCAGAGCTGAAAGCGCTGGAGCAACGATTGCCTTGAACCAGTGTGTGCCTGGGTTCATCATGAAGTAACGAATCACAGCAACGCTAACCAAGATCTCGACAAGCATCACTGCAATAGCTGTGATTGCGCTCATCCAGAAGAATAGGTTCAAGACTGGATCAAGGCTCTGTACTACGAACAGGATGATTACCAGAATCGCGATAACTGAAGTGACAATTACTCCACCAACAGGTGCACCAGATGCATTGGTTCTTCCAAAAGATGCTGGAAGAACACCGGCACGACCAAGAGCAAACACGTAACGTGCGTTTGCGTTCTGGAAGGCAAGTAGACCTGCGAACAATGATGAAACAACTAGCCACTCCATGATGGTTACTAGCCATGGACCAACATTCTCACCAACTAGGTAGAACAGCACTGCTGCTGGGTTTGCACCACCTTCAGAGATCTCTGCAACTCTGTCAATAACAGTTGCTGAACCTAGGCCTGTGACCATAGCAAAAGAAACCAAAGCGAAAACAGCAGTAATGATTCCAACAGCCCAATAGGTTGCCTTAGGCACAGTGCGCTTAGGGTCAACTGATTCTTCACCATAGATTGCTGTTGCTTCAAAACCGATGTATGAAGCTAGTGCGAATGCGATTGCGATACCAGCACCACCTGCAAAGCCACCAACGAAAATGTTTTCTGGTGAGAATGAAGCAGCGAAGTTCATCTCTCCTGCATGGTTTGCCAAAATTGCAACACCGGCAATAAGAAGTGAAAGAACTTCAAGTCCCATAAGCGCGCCAAGAACCTTAGCTCCAACATCAACACTTAGTAGTGATAGCGCGGTAACAATAACCCAAGCAATAGCTGCCCAAACATACCAAGGCATATCGATACCGAGTAGAGCTGCACCTTGACCTGCCATGATGGCACCGAAGAAACCATAGATCGCCAACTGGATAGTTGTGTATGCAACTATCGAGACAAAGGCAGATCCTGTTCCTGCATTTCTACCTAGTCCCCGACCGACGTAGGCAAAGAAAGCTCCAGCGTTTGTCACCTTGCTTGTCATCGCTGTGAAACCAACGCTGAAAAGAATAAGGACTAAACCAACAAGCAGATATGCACCAGGAGCTGCTGCACCGTTACCAGCAAGAATTGCCACCGGCACCGCTCCTGTCATTCCCACTAGCGGGGCAGATGCTGCCACCACGAAAAACACAATTCCTAAGACACCCAGTCGGTTCTTCCGTAGGGAATTATCTTTTGTTTCCATTGACATTTATTACTCCTCGTCGAGAATAGGAAATCGTTCGGGTATGAACGACCTTCTTATAGATTGGTGCAAAACAAGAGAGAAATGGCTCATTTATAGGTTCTGTTACCTGATGGTTGTTTAATCGTTATCTGCATCGTTATAAAGGTTCATTCGGATACGAATGGTTCGCTAATCTTGATGTTATGAGTGAATTACATGGATTTATGGCCCCTAAGACCCCTACTGGCAAATCAGCAATAATCCCTAATATGCCTTGGTTTTATTCAGGCACCCTACTGACAGTTGAGTATCTAACTGATGAGGCCAACGTCAGAGCTATCTTGCCCCCTGAGCTAGAACTAGCTGATGAGCACCCAGGCGCAGTTGCATTGATTTGGGCTGACTGGCAATCCTGTTCCACTGGTGGAGAAGAACTACTTGATCCAGTTCGCTCACAATACCTAGAAGCATTCGTTGTTGTGAGATGCAAGTACCAAGGTAAGACTTATTCACGTTGTGTAGCAATCTGGGTTACTAAAGACTTTGCTATTGCCCGTGGCTGGTTCCAGGGTTACCCAAAGAAGCTAGGCAATGTTGCTGTTACCAGAATCTTCAACCACGGTAAAGCAACTCCAAGACTAGAAGCAGGAGCAAAGCTTGGTGCTTCTCTTGCTGCATATGATCACAGACTTGCTTCTGCTGTTGTGACTCTAAGAAAGCCTGCTGACTCAAATGGTTTTGTTAATGGTCATCCAATGATTCACTCACGCTGGATGCCATCAATTACTCCAGGTCTAGGTAACTCAATGGATCAACTAATCACCATGGGTGGAGTTGATGCAGATCTAGGAACACCTTGGGTAGGAGATGCTGAACTTACACTCTCTGATTCCAAGTGGGATGAACTGAATTCAATTCTTCCAGTCAAAGAAATTCTTGGTGGTTACTACCGCGAAGTTGGAGTTACCTTCAACGGTGGAACACTGCTAGCAGATAACTCAAATCCTTCGATTTAGTAATCTTCGAAGTATTCCTGAATCTCCCAGTCAGTCACATCTCTAGTTGATGGGTCTGGTACAGCTGCTTCGTATCTTTCGATCTCATCGCGCTTCATCACTAAGAAGATTCCAATTAGACCAGTTGACATGTGCTCACGCATCCGCTGATTAGCCTCAAGTGCATCTAAGGCTTCAGTGAAGGTCGCTGGAAGAGTTGCTGCTGCTTCATTGTCATAAGCCATGCCTTCGGCAGCAGCTGGAACAGCTAGCATTCTCACAATGCCATCAAGGGCTGCAGCCAAGATTCCGGCAATAACGAGATAGGGGTTAGCAGCACCATCACCAACACGAACCTCTAGACGAGTTCCAGAGCCACGCTCTGGTGGAATACGAACCATGGTGCTTCTGTTGTCATAACCCCAGTTAGCCCTATAAGGAGCAAGGGTGTCAGGGCCCAATCTCTTGAACGCATTGACGGTTGGGTTCGTAAATGCAGTAAGTGCATTCGCGTTCTCACAAAGACCTGCAATCATCTGCTTAGCAACTTCACTAAGTTCTGTTCCTTCATGCATTAGGTTCTTACCCTGCTTGTCGGTGACTGAGAAGTGTAGGTGGAAACCAGATCCTCCCTCATCACTCCAAGGCTTACCTAGGAATGTTGCGTGTTGACCTTCACGGTGAACAATGTCTTTGATTGAAGTCTTGAACAAGAAAGTTCTATCGGCTGCATCCATAGCTTCTGAATGCCAAAGGTTTATTTCATATTGACCCGGTGAGAATTCGTGGTTACCTGCGAATGCTCCGATGTTTAGTTGGTCTAACATTCGAAGTAGATGTAAGAATGTGCCCTTTGGATCTACTAACGAACCGCTTGTGTAGACACGACCAGTTCGTTCCAGTGATCTCTTGAATCCACCACCTTCAACACGGTCTGCGATATAGAACTCGAGCTCAGGACCAACTACTGGAACTAGCCCTAACTTCTCATACTCAGCAATAACTTTTCTGAGAACTGTTCTTGGCGAGAAAAGGTTAGGAGACATATCAGGGTTAAGGGCATCGCCAATAACGTAAGCAACCCCTGGCTCCCAAGGCATTTCATGAATAGTGTCAGGGTCTATTTGAGTAACTAGATCTTGAAGTCCATCGCCTGCAATGCTCTCTGCATCAAGCACACCACCTTGTGTGTTGGTAACCCAAACTCCTTGGCAAAAAGCAGGGCCGTGGCCGGCTGCTTTTTCCAACTGGCTAACCAGTAGGTCTTTGGAGCGTGTAATTCCTAGAACATCTGAATAGATGACTCTGAGGACATCAATGCCTTGCTCTTGTAGTTTCTCTCTCAGAGCGGTGAGGTTGGTGCTCATTGCAACTCCTTTGTTACATTTCATTAGGGTTCAAACGATATTTGAATGCTACTTCCTAGTAGCGTAAGAAATAGCCATCTAAACGAAATAGTTATGAAGGAATTATGAAAGCACTTTTTATTCAACATGACCATGTCAGCCCAACCGGCTGGGTCGGCGAAGCCCTGGCCCGTCACGGCTTTGAAATTACTGAGGTTCTTGTAGTTCCTGAAAGCTCATTTGAGAGCCCTAACATTCCTTTTGAATTCCCAGACTTCAATGAATATGACCTTCTCATTCCCCTAGGTGCTCCATGGGGTGCTTGGGATGATGCCTGCATTGGTAACTGGTTACAGCCAGAACTGGATTGGATCAAAAGAGCACTTGAGGCTGACAAGCCTGTTCTAGGAATATGTTTCGGCGGTCAACTAATGGCTAGAGCCCTAGGAGGATCGGTAGCCCCTGGACCTAAGGGTGAAATAGGTTGGACCAACATCTGGTCAGATAGAAAAGATTTAGTTAGTAACGGGCCTTGGTTCCAATTCCACTACGACCGATGGGTAGTACCCCCAGGTGCCACAGAGATAGCTTGCAACCCAATTGCATCGCAAGCTTTTATTTATCAGAGATCTTTAGCTGTTCAATTCCACCCTGAACTAAATGCACCTGCCCCTAAGGGTTGGCTGGATTGGCAAGGCTCCAAAAAGGT
>JAPLAJ010000061.1 GCA_026393335.1 Rhodoluna sp.
CCGTATTTAGTGAGATAGTAGAGCAGATCGAGGGCGCTGTGCTCGATGCTGCTGGCTATCTAGTAGCTGCAATGGAGTCCGGCGCGCAGATCGAAAAGCAGTCGGACATATTCGATATCTCTACCGAGGTGCAGGGAGATCCTTTTTAGTTCTGGAAGTCCTACCTGCCCACGACCAACCTCTCGCACATAATTCTGTTCAAGTTCAATCACAAGTTCAGTAAGAGCTTGGACTGTCTCAAAGGCACTTATTCCTGATTGAGGATCTGCCTGCCTTGGCGAAGAAGGAATGTCAGCAGCCTTCCTGTCTTTGTTTTCAATAAGTTCAGCCAAAAGCTTTGCCGAGACTATTTGTTTGAATGCTGTTACTGCCGCTTCAACTGGTTTATAACTACCATCTTCAAGTCTTAGAACTAGAAACATGTTGGCCATGGCATTAAGGCTGGCAAGGTCTGCTTTGGTTGTGCTCTTGCTGAGTAAATTACTAAAAGCAATAATCTGTTTCCGAGTTAGCGCAGAGACAGCCCCACTTATGTTTTGTGGTTTTATGAGAGCACTGGCGAAATCAAAGAAATCGCTAAATGAACTAGTGGGCATAAGTCTGATGCCCACTACCCGAACTAAATCAGAATCACTTGATTGAGCTAGAGCTTTGGCAACCTGAAGGACTTCGCTCATAAGGTTTAGTTGTTCCGATTAGATCTCTTGCGGTTGATAGCACTTGCTACAAGAAGAGCCATTAAACAGAGGAAACCGAAAGGTAAGACCAAAATAGGGATCATTCCCCAGCCAGATGGAACCCAGGTGTTATTCACCAGTGGAGCTAGCAGAATAACCAAAACAGCTACTAGAGAGACAATTACGCTGCCAATGAAGGCAAAGGCTAGGTATTTCTCCAACAAAGGTGCTTCCTGCGCACTGCCTTTTGTTGCAGATTGGATATTAGAGTTAGGTTTCTTAGCCATCCTTTTAGAATACTGGCTTGGCTGAAGTAAAATGGACTGCGGCGACGAAAGAGGTAGTTATGCCAACAGGACACGTGAAGTTCTTTGATAATGTCAAAGGCTTCGGCTTTGTGCAATCAGATGAGGGGCAGGAAGCTTTCCTTCATGTGAGCAACCTACCTGCGGGAGTTACAGATGTAAAACCTGGCACTCGTATTGAATACAGCATCGTTGACTCCAAAAGAGGTGCTCAGGTCATGACCATGCGCATCATCGAGGTCCCTGAGAGCCTAGAGAAGAAGCAGCGAGCTAGCGCTCGAATGAGTAATGATGACCTAGTGATCTTGGTTGAAGGCTTAATCTCTGCTCTAGACAAAATCCGTCCAAGCATTGAATCAGGTCATATCCCAGACGGAGCAAGCGCTGAGAAGCTAGCTCGTCTTCTTAGAACCCTTGCCGACCAGTTACACAAATAATGGCTAGGCTCAAGAAACTTCCTAAGTTTGTCAAATTACTCAAGCCTGAAAAACAGGTTAAGAACTTATTTGACCTAAAAGCTTTCGCAGAAGTGGCTGCCAAATCAGCTGCTGATAAAAACGAACTAGGTTCATTTATCGAATCAGTCGATGAGGGTGAAGGTATTTCAACCTACCTATTTGAATCTAAGAAACTGGGCTATCTAGGTTGGCGTTGGTCGGTAACTATTTACCAAGCCGATCCGGTTACAGAACCTAGTCTTTGTGAAGTAGTTATGGTTCCTGGCAATGATTCTCTAATTGCACCTAAGTGGGTTCCTTGGTCTGAAAGATTGGCTGACTACCAAGCTTTACAACTAGAACTTGAAAGACAGGCATTCTTAGATGCTGCAAATGCTTTTGATGAAGAGGAAGCTGCTAAAGAGTTAGCGGTTGCCGACCTTGAACCAAGCGAGGACGCCAAGAACTAATCCCACCACACAGGTGTATGGGTACCAAGCCTTATTTGGGCTTGTGATTTGATCGTAGAAAACAACGCAGACAACAAGAGATATAGCAAAACCAATTAGCCCAATCAAAACAGCAAGACGCAATGTTCCAGTGATAGGAGCAGGATCTGGTTTTCTCTCAGAGTCTTTGGCTATCCAACGCATAAAACTTAATCTAACCTAGCTCGGATACGACGTAGTCGATTGATTTAGTAAGTTGCTTCACATCTGATAGTTCGGTTGCAGCGAAGGTGGCCACACGTAGTTGGTTTCTTCCAAGTTTGCGATAAGGCTCGGTGTCAACAATTCCGTTGCTACGCAGGATCTTGGCTACCTCTGCTGCATCAACTGATTCAGCAAAATCTATTGTTGAGACAACTTGTGAACGATACTCCGGGTTACTAACAAAAGGTGTCGCATAAGCACTAGCTTCAGCCCAAGCGTATAGGTGGTCGGAAGCAGCCTTAGTTCTAGCATCAGCCCAGGCTAACCCACCGCTTTCATTCATCCAGTCGATCTGCTCAGCTAAGAGGAACAGGGTGGAAATAGCAGGGGTGTTCAATGTCTGGTTCAACCGAGAGTTATCGATAGCAGTTTTTAGCGATAGGAACTCTGGAATATACCTATCGGTAGCTGCGATGCGTTCTGCTCTTTCAACTGCAGCAGGGGACATTAGAGCAAACCACAGACCCCCATCGCTAGCAAAGTTCTTTTGTGGAGCAAAGTAATACACATCTGTTTCTAAAGGGTCGAATTCAATACCACCAGCAGCACTGGTTGCATCTGTGAAATACAGTGCATCTTTATCAGCGCCTTGAACTCGCTTTACTGGAGTAACAACACCGGTTGATGTTTCATTCTGCGGATAGGCATAAGCGCTAATGCCTGCTTCTGCGATTAGGTCTAGTCGTGATCCAACTTCACCCTGGATCACTGTTGGTTTGGTTAGCCATGGGGCACTAAGCGATGTTGCGAACTTGGCACCAAATTCACCGTGGACTAATAGTTGAGACTTGCCTTCAGCAAGGCTGTATGAGGCAACATCCCAGAATGCAGTTGAGCCACCGTTACCAATGACAATCTCATAACCTTGAGGGTTATGAAAGAGTTCCATCAAACCCTCTTGCACGCGCTTGACCAGGTTCTTAACTGGAGCTTGACGGTGAGAAGTTCCCATCAACTCCGCACCTGCTTTAGCAAAAGCAGCTAGCTGAGCAGGTCTAATCTTTGAAGGACCACAGCCGAAACGGCCATCTTGGGGGAGCAAATCATTGGGAATAATTATCGAAGCCATTACGCAAGTTTAGTAGTTGAGAGACTAAGAAGATTTAGGCTTATCAGGTGACTGATTTGATTGATACCACCGAGATGTATCTTCGAACCATTTTGGAACTCGAAGAAGAAGGCCATGTGCCCTTGCGTGCTCGTATCTCAGAGCGTCTAGATCACTCCGGCCCAACGGTTTCAGAAACAGTCGCTCGAATGGAAAAGAACGGTCTGGTCGTAGTCAGCGGTGATCGTCACCTGGAACTCACAACTGAGGGTCGACACCTAGCCATTGAGGTTATGCGTAAACATCGATTGGCCGAACTACTCTTAGCCAACATCATTGGTTTGGACTGGCACCTGGTGCACGAGGAAGCTTGCCGCTGGGAGCACGTGATGAGCGAGCAGGTGGAACTCAAGATTTTAGAACTTGTCAAAGATGTTGAGATCTCTCCTTTTGGAAACCCAATCCCTGGTCTAGAACATTTAGGTAGAGGTGAATCTACCGCCATGGGAGAAAAAGTTACACCTCTTATAGAGCTCTTAGATGTTGAGGTAGTAGTAAAGCGAATCGCTGAGCCACTTCAGGGCTATTCAGATGCCCTAGCTCACCTCAAGGCTGCTCAGGTGGTACCAGGAGCCAGAATAAAGGCTACTCAGGCCACAGATCGGGTTCTGGTGAGCACTTTAGACGGGCTGAACTCAGTTAGCCTCACCGCCTTTGACGTGGCTCATATATTCGTTATTCCTGCATAAACACTGGGATTTAGAGGCTTTAGCCCTGCGGATAATCTTTTCGGCTCGAATTTCGGGGTAAACTCGAAGAACCTTGGATAACCAACCTGGCCAAGGTGCGAAAAGAGACCAATTTCGGTCTCAACTTTGTAAGTTACTCGCATAAGACTTGGGTTTCACCAAAGAATTAGTTAGGAGGATAAGTTTTGACTCAAAAGCCAACTGGCCGTCGCCGCGCTGATGTTGAAATTAATGTCCTCGAATCCTTTGAACTTCGCAGTCGCAGATCCATCAGGGAAAGCGAAAGAAAGCGCAAAACCAGAGCAGCCATAAAAGCTGAAAAAAGAGCTGCAAAACTTGACCGTAAATTCTTCGCCGCTAACCCTCCTGCAGTGACCGATGATTCTGGAGCAATTGTTCGACCAATAGCCAAACTTCCTTTCCGCAAAAGAGCAGAAGTCAAATCAGCTTTAGTTATGAGCGTTATCGCTGGAGTTACAGCTACAGCAACTTTGCCTGCCTATGCCTATAGTCCTGCCGTTACCGCTCTCTCAGGTTTAGCCTCTAACTCATCAGGTGCAGCCGGTGAAGCACAGAGCCTAGCTATTGCCCGTGAGACCACCATCAACTATGAGCGTGGAACATACGGAATCATGTCTGCCAGTGATCTTCAGCGCATGACAGATAGAAGTAACTACCTTGGCTATACCGGTCTAACCGCAGTTGACTTGGC
>JAPLAJ010000126.1 GCA_026393335.1 Rhodoluna sp.
AAGAGCAATCAAGCCGTATCTTGATACAGCACCATATGTAGGTTTGATTCCAACAGTTCCGGTAACAGCACCTGGGAATCTAATTGATCCACCGGTATCTGAACCAATTGCCAAAGGTGACTGGAATGAAGAGACAACAGATGATGAGCCACCGCCTGAACCACCAGGGATTCTAGAAAGATCCCATGGGTTCTTACTTGGTCCATACGCTGAGAACTCTGTTGAAGATCCCATAGCAAATTCATCTAGGTTGGTCTTACCAAGAATTGGCATCATCTCTTGACGAAGCTTGGTAACTACAGTTGCATCGTAAGGAGCGATCCAGCCCTCAAGAATCTTTGAACCTGCTGTGGTTGGTGCATCGGTTGTGGTCAGGTTGTCTTTGACGGCAATTGGGACACCCGCTAAAGCAGGTAGTGATTCTCCAGCTGCTCTTCTGCGGTCAACTTCCTTGGCTACAGCCAGAGCGTTATCTGTTGTTAGGTGCAGGAACGAGTGGACAGCATCGCCAACCTTAGATATTTGGTCGATATGAGCTTGAGTGACCTCAACTGAGCTAACCTCGCCCTTGGCTAGCATTTGGACTAGTTCTGAGGCATTTTTTCTAATAAGTTCAGACATTTGGCCTACTCCTCGTCCAAGATAGCTGCTACTCGGAAACGGCCTTGACCCTGGTCAGGAGCGCCCGAAAGGGCCTGTTCTTGGCTCAGAGAAGGCTCAATAATGTCTTCCCTGAATACATTTGCCAGCGGAATTGGATGGCTTGTAGAGGGGGTATTTTCATCTATTGCTGAAGAGATCTTGGCTACAGAATCTAGAATCACGCCAAGTTGTTCAGTAAATCGAACTACTTCGGACTCATCTAGCTCGATTCTGGCCAAATTGGCTAGATGACGCACTAAATCAGGGGTCACATCTGACATCGGGTTCCTCAAACTGTTGTTATAGGCAGGTCTAATAAGTATATCGGGGCTTACCCAATCCCGCTTACTGGACTAAACTTACATAGTTGCTTGGCCTGTATTTGGGCTGAGTCTTTGCATGTTTCAGGAGAACAGATAAATGGCTGAAGAAGAGAACTTCGATAACGTTATGCGCGGCTACGACCGCGAAGAGTTTGATATCGTTATGCGCGGCTACGACCGCGACCAGGTCGATAAGACCATGGAAGAGATGCGTCTTGAGATTGAGCACCAGGCTACCTACAACGAAAAGGCTGCCTCAGAGATCTCTATCCTGAAAGCAGAAGTTGACAACCTAAAGGTTCAGGTCAAAACAGGTGGTCCTAATGGCTATGCAGCCCTAGGTGCTCAGTTCGAGCAGACACTTCGCCTTGCTGAAGAGCAAGCCAAGAAGATGATTGCCGATGCAGGTCAAGATGCTCTCCGTATTCGTGAAGAAGCTAAGGGTGAAGCAGACTCTCTAAAGAGATCCGCTAAGGACAAAGCAGACCGTGTAGTCCAAGAAGCTGAAATCAAGATGGAAGAAGCACGTCTTGAAGCAGACCGTCGTCACGGCGAAATGCTTAACACTGCATCTGCAAGTGTTAGCGAGGCCCAAGAAAGAATTCAAACAGCTCAGCGTGAAGCTGCTGCAATCAAATCTGATGGCGAGAGATACGCTGCAGAACTTAGATCACAGGTACACCGTGAAACTGAAGAAGCACGTGCACTTGCAACTGAACTTAGCCAGCGAACAGCTCAAGCAAGAGTTGATCTTGAAGCTGAACTTAAGGCAAAGCGTGATGAAGCAGAGCAGGAAGCACTGAGAATTTATCAAACTGCTGTAAGCCAAGCTCAAGCGATAACTGAAGAAGCTAACAGGGCACTTGCCGAGTCATCTGCTCGAGCATCTGAGATTCTTAGCGAGGCAGAACGTGTATCAAGAGAAGCTAGAAACAACCGTGATGAGATTCTTGCTGATTCACAAAAGCGTTCAACTGACCTAATCAACCAGTCTCGTCGTCGTGCAGAGATTCTTTCACGCAAGGCTCAAGGCTATGCGGAGAATGCAATCAAGGACAGCCGTGAGCGCTTGAACAGACTATCTGAAGAGCGTGAAGAAGTTGCAGACTTCCTAGAATCAATGAGTAAGTTGATGTCAACTGAATCTATGGTTTCTGTTGATGAATCAACAATTGACGAAGCTAAGTAATTAGCTCAACTTTTGAGCAAATTCTTCTTCTGAAATAACTGGCACTCCCAGACTCTCAGCTTTAGTTAGCTTTGATCCGGCATTAGCTCCTGCAACCACAAAAGCAGTGTTCTTTGACACACTTGATGCAGCCTTACCACCATTAGTGATAATCAATTCCTCGATCTTCTCTCTGGTGTAATTCTGCAAAGTACCGGTTACCACAATGCTCATGCCCGTAAAGACTCCGTCTGCAACAATGTTTGCGCCAGGGCCAGCATGTCCTGGGATTTCTAATAAGACACCTGATTTACGCCACGACTCAACAAGGTCTTTATGCCAATCAACCTTTATCCATTCCAATAGCGATTGAGCAAGGATTGTTCCAACACCGTCTACTTCAGACAGCTCTTGCTCAGTGGCATTGAAAATGTTGTCCAAGGAACCAAAGTGGGTAGCAAGAGATCTAGCTGCTACTGGACCAACGTGCCTAATCGATAAGGCAACAATGATTCGCCACAACGGCTTAGTTTTAGCATCCTCTAAATTCTTCAGTAACTTAATCGCAACTTCCGCCGGAACTGTTTCACCTTTAACAGTTTTGCTAAAGAACTGAACTACCTTAGGTTTTCCATCTTCATCCAGTTTTGGTAACCCTGTATCAGGATCTAAAACTTGAGTTCTAATCGGTAGTAGCTGATCCATAGTGAGGTTGAAGAGATTAGCTTCAGAGCTAAGCGGTGCAACCTTAGGCTCTAGTGGTTGAGTCAGCGCAACAGCTGCAACATAACCAAGTGCTTCAATATCTAGCACTCCCCTAGAGCCAATGTAAGCAACTCTTTCACGAAGCTGTGCTGGGCAGTGTTCTGAATTTTGGCAGCGCAGGTCCACATCACCTTCAGTGGATGGGGCTAGCTTTGCATTACAGTCTGGGCACTTGGTTGGCATTACGAAGGCATGTTCTTTTCCAGTTCGAAGTTCAATAACTGGTCCTAAGATTTCAGGAATAACATCGCCAGCTTTGCGAAGCACAACAGTATCGCCAATCAAAATACCTTTGGCTTTGACCACATCTTGGTTGTGGAGAGTTGCAAACTCAACTGTTGAACCAGCTACCTTGATTGGTTCAACAACAGCGTATGGAGTTGCTCTTCCAGTTCTACCAACCGATACCCGAATATCTAGCAGTTTGGTATTACCAACCGATACTCGAATATCTAGCAGTTTGGTATTAACCTGCTCAGGTGGATATTTAAAGGCTACGGCCCAGCGCGGTGCTCTGGCGGTAAACCCGAGTTCTTTTTGCGCTGCTAAAGAATCAACTTTTACTACTACCCCGTCAATCTCATGCTCGAGGCTGTGACGTTGAGCCTGGAATTGTGAAATGTATTTGATTACACCCTCAACCGAATCAACTACTTCGTACCTCGTTGAAGTAGGCAGTCCCCAGCTCTTTAGAAGTTCATACAAATCACTTTGGTTCTTAAATGGTGCATCTGGCCAAG
>JAPLAJ010000062.1 GCA_026393335.1 Rhodoluna sp.
AGCTATCTTTTTTAGGCGGTGCAGGTGTTGCACTGTCAGTCTTATAGAAACCAGTTCCTTTGAAGGTAATGCCCACTTGTCCAAAAACCTTTTGCACCTTGCCCTTACATTCAGGGCAGCTGGCAATGGCATCATCGTTGATCGACTGTTGAACATCGAACACGTGAGCACATTTAGTGCACTTGTATGAATAGGTGGGCATCTGACTAGTTTATTTTGAGAATCTGCTCTTGGGTTACCACACCGTGAACTCTTTTATCATGAGCTTCAGTTGGAACTAGGTCTAGCACTTCGTGCTCAAAGACAACAGCGTAAACAATTACTCCAGAGAGCAAAGCTAATTCCTTGTCGAAGTAACCTTTACCCCTACCCAAGCGATTGCCGGAGCGATCAACCGCTAAGGCTGGAACAAAAAGCAAGTCACCAGAATCAAGGCTTAGCTTGTTTCCATCAACAAAGTCGTGCCAGGCCAGTTCACCTGTTGCTAGGGTTTCTGGAACTAACACTTGAATTCCCTGTTCAACTAATTTCTGAATGAAATCAGCAGTGGCTGGTTCAGAAGGATAAGAAACGTATGTCCCTACTCGGTTAGGTTTGTGCATTTGAACAACACTGAGCAGATTGTTAGTCAAAGCCGCATTAGAGCGGTTCGATTCTTTACGAAGGTTGAGAATATGCTTGCGAATAGTTGCTTTAGCAAGCGAGATATCGTTCATGCCACTAATCTTGCCACCATGAGTAACTCTTTTGCTCTCACCCACGGTGAGGTAACCCTACGGGTCATTAAACCCCGAGATTCTAGAACTTTAGAACGATTGGTTTTATCGAACCGCGCCTGGCTAAAGCCTTGGGAAGCAACCAATCCGCATGGGCCGACATCATTTGATTTCAAAGCTCAAATCAGAGGACTACTCAGACAACTAGAAAATGATGAGGGAATTCCTTTCCTGATTATGTATAAAGGTGAAGTAGTTGGACAGCTAAATGTTGCCAACATCCTGCATGGATCAGTTTCATCATGTGTTGTTGGCTACTGGATCATTCCAGAAGTTGCAGGTAACGGCATAACTCCAACTGCAGTAGCGCTTGCTATGGACTACATGTATAAAGTTGTTGGTCTGCACAGAGTTGAAATAGATATCAGGCCAGAGAATCAAGCAAGCATTCGTGTAGTTGAAAAGCTTGGGCTTAGGTACGAGGGGCTAAAGAAGAATTACATCCACATCAGTAACGCTTGGCGTGATCATTATGTCTTTGCTCTAACCGCTGATGAAGTTCCAGGTGGAGTGTTGAATCGTTGGCTTAGACGCGAAGTCCCAAAAATCAAATACGAATTCAAAAACTGAGCAAAATATGCGATTTAGACACGCCGAGAGCAAATATTTTGTTTATCGGCGAAAAATCTCCTCCATAAATAGTCTTGAGTAATGGAAATCACTGGATCAGGCGGAATACTTCTTTTAGTAATCGCTGTTCTTTGGTTAGGTTTCATGACTCCCTCCGGAAAAAGCGGACTTGGTGATGCAACAAAGAAAAGAAAACGAGTTCAACGTGTTTCTGCGCCAACTCAGGCAGCAAAACCATTAAAAATCCAGGTTCGTAGCCAACAAAACCCCTGGTTTCAAGCCGAAGTAGAGGCTATTGCACCAATCAGCGCTGTAGCACCCGAACAAGCTGCAAAAGTAGAGGTAAATCGGTTACCAGATCCACTTTCAGCAAGACTTGGAAAAATTGAGAACGTGCAGTGGGCAGAAGTTCGCGATCTTTCAGAAGCACGTGAAGTTAAAGAAAACGTCAGCTCAAAATCTTTAGATGAAATTCTTGAGAGACGTCGCTCAAATGGCTAAAAAAATTATTAAAAAAACGCTAAAAAATAAGCACAATTTTGTCTCCATCTGTCTTATAAATGCCACTAATCTTTAAGAGACCCCAAAGTAAGGAAGTTTTAAATGGGATTACTAGATGACCTGCTAAGAGGTGGCCGACGTGCCGCTAAGGAAGTCAAGAAAGATGTCAGCCATGCAGTCGACAAATTAGAAGACAAATTGGATGATGCAAAAAAAGATGCCCGCAAAGGCGTAGTTAAAGCAGCGAAGGCAATTGAAAAAGCCACACCTGAGATAACTGCAAAAGCCTCTAAGGCGATCAACACAGCTGTAGTGAGAGCTGCGAAAGCAACACCATCAATCACTGCAAAAGCCGAAAAGGCAATTAATAAAGGAGCGAAAATGGCAACAACAACCGCAAAGAAGGCAGTGGCTAAGAAGCCTGCTGCTAAGAAGGCTGTAGCAAAGAAGGCAGCGCCTAAGAAGGCTGTTGCAAAGAAGGCTGCACCAAAGAAGGCTGCACCTAAGAAGGCAGTTGCAAAGAAGACTGTAGCTAAGAAGGCTGCACCTAAGAAGGCAGTTGCAAAGAAGACTGTAGCGAAGAAGGCAGCGCCTAAGAAGGCAGTTGCAAAGAAGGCTCCAGCTAAGAAGGCTGCACCTAAGAAGGCAGTTGCTAAGAAGGTAGTCAAGAAGGCAGCGCCGAAGAAGGCTGTTGCAAAGAAGGCTCCTGCTAAGAAGGCAGCTCCTAAGAAGGCAGTTGCAAAGAAGACTGTAGCGAAGAAGGCAGCGCCTAAGAAGGCAGTTGCAAAGAAGGCTCCAGCTAAGAAGGCTGCAAAGAAGAAGTAAGCAAAGAAGAAGTAAATTCTTTTTTCAAAGAGAGGCCCCAGTCGTAAGACTGGGGTTTTTCTTTTTCTCGCTAGGCTTATCTAGCGCAAAGGAGCAAAGTGTCAGATAAAACACCAGAAAGTTTGGGTCCAACTTTCAACAAAATCTGGTCCGCTGCGATGTTTAGCAAGTTTGCAGATGGCATGGCCATGGCTGCCATTCCACTTCTTGCCACCACCTTGACTAGAGACTCAGTTCTTATTGCCATCCAATCCAACATGATGCTCTTACCTTGGCTTTTGTTTGCCATTCCTTTAGGAGCTCTTCTCGATCGAATCAATCGAAGACTTTCGATGATCCTTGTCCAGGCAACCAGAGTTGGAATTGGAATAGCTCTAGCTTCACTAATCATGTCGGGGCAAATGAACCTGATTGCTCTAATGATTCTTACCTTCATCTTTGGAATCTCTGAGGTGGTTTATGACACAGCCACCCAGTCGGCTATCCCATCGTTACTAAAAGGCGACCAACTCGAGCGAGGCAACTCCAAGCTGCAGATAGCAGATACCATCATGCAGAGCTTCATCGGCTTGCCACTTGGTGCTCTAATCTTCGTTTCAGCTGCCTTCTCACCATTTTTAGGTCTAGCCGCCTGTTATGTGGCAGCCATGATACTTGTCAGCACTATTCCATCTCAATCCATGCAACCGGTCCGAGCTCCAGATGCGCCAAAGCGCTCTGCCCTCAACGTTGAAATCAAAGAAGGTTTGCTGTACCTCTGGAACGACAAGGTTCTATTTCGTTTAGTTATGGTTACCGGTGCGGTTGGATTCTGTTATGCCTTGGGACAGGCCACACTGGTGCTGTTCCTGTTAGATCACCTCAATGTGACTCAGGCCCAGTATGGACTTGTAATGATTCCTCTGGCTGTTGGAGCGTTACTAGGAGCATTTGCATCTCCTAAGCTCTCTAAACGCTTTGGTAGGGCAGAGGCACTGGCAGTGTGCCTACCAATCTCGGCATTCTCTTTGCTGATTGCAGGACTAGCACCGAACATCTATTGGTATCTGATTGCTAGCTTCTTTCACGGATTCTTTATAGCCCAGTGGAACATCTTGCTGATGTCTACCTATCACGCGATGATTCCAAATGAGATCTTTGGCCGTATTCACGGAACCCGAAGAACAATTGTTTGGGGGCTTATGCCACTGGGTGGATTACTAGGTGGATTTATCGCCAAGATTGACATCACTTTGCCGCTGATAGTTGGTGGACTGGCAGGCACGATTATTGCCAGCGCTTCCTACCCTTTTATGAGATCAATTAGGACTTAGCCACAACCCAGCTACAGGCACTTTTTAGGGTTGGATGTTCAAATACAAATCCGGTTGCAAGTAATCGGTCAGCGCTCATCTTCTGGCTACACAGCAATAGTTCCTGAGCACCTTCTCTAAATGCCAGCTTCAAAGCAAAGGCAGGAACTGGAATCAGGGTAGGTCGCTTTAGCGCTTTACCTAATTCCTGGATGAGTTCTTTACAAGTGGCAGGTTCAGGTGCGGTTAGGTTGTATGGACCAGTGGCTGATTCAGTGTTGATCAAGTGAATGATTGCTCTTGCTTCATCTGGAAGAGAGATCCAAGCCCACCATTGTTTGCCATTACCTAACTTTCCGCCAACACCTGCTCTAAGAATTGGCAGTAGGCGACCTAGTGCACCTTTCTTTCTTGATAGCACCATGGTTGTTCTTGCCAACACAACGCGAACACCTGCTGGAGCTTTCATAGCTTCACGCTCCCACGCTGCTGCTAGGTCGGCTAGAAAACCTTCACCGCGCGGTGCGGTTTCATCTAGCAAGAGATCACCTGAGTCACCATAGAATCCTGATGCAGAGCCGCTTACAAAAACTTTAGGTCGATTAGTTACCTTGACCATGGCCTGAACTAGAGTCTTGGTTGAATCCAACCTCGACTGGATTAGTTCGTTCTTGTATTTCTTGGTCCAAGGTAATTTACCTGTGGTAGCTCCGGCAAGGTTGACAACAGCGTCCATTCCTTCAAGCACGCTGTGATCTAGTTCATTAGTTGCAGGATTCCAGTGCACCTGGTTTGGCTTTGTAACAGGACCTCTAACCAAGACAACCGGTGTGTGGCCGAGGGTAAGAAGTTGTTTTTGTAATTCAGTTCCAACAAGACCACTTGCCCCAGAAATTAAGACTCTCATCTGCTACCTAACTACTAAAAGGACCGAAGACTGGATTCCACTCTTCGATAGTTCGCTCGCCAATAACTCCAGCTTGTTCGTAAGGATCTTGATCTAACAAAGCGTTCAACTCTTCGATTGAATCCGCTCTAAAGATTAGAAGCGCAGCTGGTCGATCAACCATAGGCCCGCTAGCTAGTAGCACTCCGGCTGCAAGCTGCTCACCTAGCCACACTCGGTGGGTAGGTCTTATTTGATTTACTTCATCAGGGTCTGCGCTGAATGTATAGGTGACGGCGAAAGTACTCATTAGGCTGCCTTCTTTTCTGATTTGCTGTGTAAGAAACTTGGTGTGATTGCTACGGCTGCCAGAGCTACCAGCATGGCCACAGCGTCAAGGCCAGAAGCGAAAGCAAAGGATGCCGCACCAGATACGTGATCAACTAGGACACCGGCGATAGCAGCACCAACACCGTAACCAATGTTCTGACCTGAACCAATCCAGCCATAAACCTCAGGGGTGTCATCTAGTGGAATTGATTTAGCAATAATTGCACTCATTGTTGCAAAAGCCAGAGCAACACCGATACCTGAGATGAATAGGCAGATACCTAACCACAGTGGATCTTTAGCGTTGAAGAATATTAGAAGGTCACCAACAAGTACAACGGCTAGTTGCTTAGTAAGGGCATAAGGAGATCTAGCTCTGTGTCCAAAAGCTAAAGCGCCAACTATCGAACCGATTGAGAGCATTGCTAAAACAAAGCCCGCTTCCGCTTTTCCAACTGCTGCTACTGCACCTATTTCTAAAGCGGAGAATGAACCAACAAATAATAGGTTGACAACAATCATTACTCTTACAAGCTTCGAGCGAAGTACGCTACCCATTTTCTTCTTTGACCTAGGAATAGGAGCTCCTTGGACCATTGGCAGCAGAGCAAACCAGATACCTCCGATTACCTGCACAAACACCATTACAACTAGTGGAACCACTGTGTTGGTGGTGGCAATCAGAACAGTTGTGAGAACTGGGCCAACGATCCAGATAACTTCTTGCAGCATCGCATCGACCGAGAACAAAGTATTTCTTGATGCCTCAGTTTTCACGAGAGTTGGATAGACCGCTCTAGCCGCTGGCTGAATAGGTGGCACAAATAAGCCAAGGCATAGG
>JAPLAJ010000040.1 GCA_026393335.1 Rhodoluna sp.
ATCCCGTGCCTCAGGCTCTACTTCTTTGTGCTTAGTTTCAAAACCAAGTAACCCGGCAGCCACCAATTGTTCAAAGTGTTTCCTAGGTAATGAAACCGGTTGTGAGTCGTCTTTGCCTGATCTAGCTAGAGGATGAGCAATTACTGGTACTCCCCCAGCTTCACGAACAACTCTTATTACATCAATCACGTCAGGCGCCTCGTTTCTTACATAAAAAGGACTGCCTTTTTTGATTGGTGAATCTGGAGCACCAAAAACATCTCCAACAGAGTTGAATTCCTCGAGATGAACCAAAGCTGTAGCTAGGTCAGGCCTGCCTAGAGTAGATCCATCTTGGGCCAGTTCTAAAACAAGCTCATAGGTAAGCAAAGGATATTTAGTCTGAAGATTTTCAACAAATTTCTTTGCTCTAACTTCTCTGCTCTTTTGATTTGCTTCTAGAAGCCTTACCAATCCTTCGTGATTCGGGTCAGGCAAATACGCAAGCAAGTGGATGCCAAAAGGAATTATGTTGCCCTGGCCATCTGGGATTCTTCCCTCAGTAGTAATTTCGATGCCAGGAATGAAAGATAGACCTAATTCATTAGCTAGTTCGGCAGCTTTAGCCCAGCCATCAGTGCGGTCATGGTCGGTTAAAGCGAACACATCGACATTTGCGGCTTTAATCTTTGGGATCAGTTCTTCAACGGTGTCTGCACCATCAGAGTTCATGGAGTGAATATGGAGATCTATTTTCATAACGATTCCTTTCCTACTCTTTCAAGATACAGGGAACCACCGACACATAAGCGGGAAAACTGGCAGAATACTTTTTATGAGCAAAGACGCAACTGCAAAACTAACCGCCCGAGGTGCCTCCCGTTCGCACCGCCCGACTGGCAATAAATTTGTCAAATACATTGGAAGTAACTGGGCACCAGATACTTCTAAACTTCCAGCCCAAGATAAGGTAGCTCCTTTTGCCAAGAAGCGCAGAGAAGTTGTAGCTAAAGCCTTCCAAGGCAAAGTTCTTGTAATTCCAGCAGGTGGCGAAATTGCGCGTTCAAACGATACTTATTACCGCTATCGTCCGCACTCTGCATTTGCACACCTAACTGGCTGGGGTTCTGCAACAGTTCCAGATTCAGTTTTGGTAATTGATGCTAGAGGTAAGAGTGCTAAGTCTGTTCTTTACTTCAGAGAAACTGCTGGAAAGAACACTGATGAATTCTTTGCAAATAATCAGATTGGTGAATTCTGGGTTGGATCTCGCCCAGGTCTGAAGCATGTGGCAGCTCTTCTTGGCCTAGCGACCAAGTCTTTGGCAAAGTTTGATGTTGATCTAAAGGCAATCGACAGCAAACTAGTTCTCACCATGGAAAAGAGCACGGCTCTAGTGGAGTTCGTTAGCGAACTTCGACTAATCAAAGATTCCTATGAAATCAAAGAGATGCAGAAATCGATTGATGCCTCTGTTCTAGGTTTCGAAGCTGTTGTGAAGAAACTGAAGGCTGCAACAAAGCACCCGCGTGGTGAACGAATTGTTGAAGGAGCATTCTTTGCTCAAGCTAGAGCTGAAGGCAATGACCTAGGTTATGAAACTATTGCAGCAGCTGGTAACCATGCCTGCACATTGCACTGGATCATCAACAACGGGCCAGTCAAGCCAGGTGAACTTCTTCTTTTGGATGCAGGAGTTGAGGTAGACAGTCTCTACACAGCTGACATCACAAGAACTCTTCCAATCAATGGAAAGTTCAGCAAGGTTCAAAAACAGATCTACCAAGCAGTTCTAGAAGCAGCAGATGCAGTCTTCGCTATGGCAAAGCCTGGCGTTACATATTCTGAGATGCACAAAACAGCTATGCGAGTAATTGCTCAAAAGACGGCTGAGTGGGGTTTCTATAAAGGTGGTTATGAAGAATCACTAAAGCC
>JAPLAJ010000100.1 GCA_026393335.1 Rhodoluna sp.
GGAGTCTGGGCCGTGTCTCAGTCCCAGTGTGGCCGGTCACCCTCTCAGGCCGGCTACCCGTCGTCGCCTTGGTGAGCCATTACCTCACCAACTAGCTGATAGGCCGCGAGCTCATCCTTGACCGAAATTCTTTCCACGCCCGTGGGATGCCCCAAGGCGTCGTATCCGGTATTAGCTACAGTTTCCCGCAGTTATCCCAGAGTCAAGGGCAGATTGCTCACGTGTTACTCACCCGTTCGCCACTAATCCACCGGAGCAAGCTCCAGCTTCATCGTTCGACTTGCATGTGTTAAGCACGCCGCCAGCGTTCATCCTGAGCCAGGATCAAACTCTCCGTAAAAGTTTTTTAGGACCAAAGCAAGCTTTGGCCCAAGTTTTACGAAACCCCCGGAAAATGGGGGCATCAATTTGATCTGACTAAATCAGATTGTCTGACAATCTGTCTAATCCAATTACTACTGAACATTCAAAAAGGCAAGCCTTCTTGAAGCCAGGTTCTTGGCATCGACATTGTGCACGCTGTTGAGTTCTCAAGGATCGGATGCATCTGTGATTTCCGTTAGGTCCTACGCAGAGCAACTTCACTAACTTACCACTTTTTGAGCATAAGTCAAATAGACATACGCATATAATCTAGAAAATCTAGATTCAATTAGTGGAAGTGCAATATGCCCCAAAGTCGCCAATTTACTGGGTTCTTTGTGAGCTTATTGGTTGCACTTGAGCCGAGATCCATAAAATAGATTTCTCAAACTGTGGGCAACAGGTAAAACATTACGCCTGTATAAGAGGCAAGTCAAATCGAGAGGCCTTATTTTTGGCTATTTTTGACTAAATATTCCAGCCAGGGTTTTCTTACCTCTGCGAAGGACGGCGAACTCCCCCATGATCAGGTCATTTAGGGTAGCTTTTTCGTCCTCAACACGCACATTGTTTAGGTATACCCCACCCTCAGCAATTGCTCGCCTGCCAGCACTGACGGTAGCAACCAGTCCGGTTTCAACCAAAAGGTCAGCCACATTAGCCCCAATTGCGGCCTCAACATTCGGCAATGCACGAAGTGCCGATTCGAGTGTGGACTTGTCTAATTGCTCAAGTTCGCCCTGCCCAAATAGTGCTTGTGAGGCAGCAATAACATCATCTGCTGCTTGAGCCGAGTGCACCAGAGATGTAACCTCGTAAGCCAAGCGCTTTTGAGCTGCCCTAAGGTGTGGTTCAGCCACTAATTGGCTTTCAAGATCTTGAATCTCAGCTTTACTCAAGAAAGTGAAGACTTTTAGAAGATTTACGGTGTTTGAGTCTTCTACGTTTAGCCAGAATTGGTAGAACGCGTAAGGCGAAGTGAGCTCGGTGTCTAACCAGATGGCATTTCCCTCTGACTTTCCAAACTTTTTACCTTCAGAATCAGTAATCAGTGGCGTTGCCAGAATAAAAGCACTCTTACCTTCAACTTTGTGAATCAGATCAGTTCCACTGGTCAGATTTCCCCATTGGTCACTTCCACCAATTTGCAACACACAGTTGTTTCTTCTGTATAGCTCGAGGAAGTCCATCCCCTGCAAGATTTGATAGGAAAACTCAGTGAAGGAAATACCTGCATCAGAGTTCAGGCGAGCTGATACGGCATCTTTGCTCAGCATCTTCCCTACTCGGAAGTGTTTTCCAATATCTCTAAGGAAATCTATTGAACTAAGTGGTGCAGTCCAATCTAGGTTGTTCACTAGCTTTGCGGAGTTTGCACCTTCAAAAGATAAGAAACGCTGTGCCTGAGTGCCAAGTCTTTGAACCCAGTCCGCCACTGTCTCTTTTGTGTTTAGAGTTCGCTCTGAAGTTGGTTTTGGATCGCCAATAAGTCCAGTAGCGCCACCGATTAGAACTAATGGATTGTGACCTGCAAGTTGTAGCCGACGCATTACAAGAAGCTGAACAAGATTTCCAAGATGCAAACTAGCTGCAGTTGGATCAAAGCCGCAGTAAAAAGTAAGTGGTGAAGATTTTAGAGCATTACGAAGTTCAGTTTCGTCTGTTGAGATAGCGACCAGGCCACGCCACTTCAACTCTTCCCAGATATCTGGAAATGAAGAGTCGTTGCTCTGTTGTTGAAGTGCCTTGTTTGTAGCCATGACTAAAACCTATCTGTTTTCGCTAGGCACAAGTTTACGCAACGCACTGATTTGATCTAGGACTCTAGGCACGGCGGTTCCGCCGGCACCAGTTCTGGAGCGAATCGATCCAGAAACACTCAGCACTTCACGAACCTCGGGCATCAGGTGAGCACTGATGGCTAACAAATCAGTATCTGTTACTTCATCTAGTTCCAGGTTGTTGCTTTCTGCAAACGCGACAAGTTTTCCAGTAATCTCATGAGCTTCCTTGAATGGCACTCTTTGTTTTACCAGCCACTCAGCAACATCTGTTGCTAATGAGTATCCTGCAGATGCTAGTTCCTCCATGCGAGCAGTGTTGAACTGCATGGTTGCAACCATTCCTGTGAAGGCAGGAAGAATTAGCAACAGATTATCTGCAATATCAAATACCGGTTCTTTATCTTCTTGAAGATCACGGTTATAAGAAAGTGGTAGAGCTTTCAAAGTTGAAAGCAACCCGGTCAGGTCCCCAATGATTCGTCCTGCTTTGCCTCTAGTTAACTCGGCAACATCAGGATTCTTCTTCTGCGGCATGATTGATGATCCAGTGGAGAAGGCATCGGCAAGTTTGATGTAGTTGAACTCAGCACTTGCCCAAATAATTATTTCCTCTGCAAAACGGGAGAGATTGATTGAAATCAAAGTTCCAATAAAAGCAAATTCAGCGACTACATCTCGTGATGAAGTTGCATCCATCGAGTTTGCCATTGGTGCAGTTAGCCCAAGAGCATCAGAGACGATATTTGGATCTAGTTCCAAAGAAGTTCCTGCTAGAGCACCTGCTCCATATGGTGAGAAGGATGCCCTCTCTCGCCACTGTGCCAAGCGCTCAAGGTCTCTAACCAAAGGCCAAGCATGGGCTAGCAGGTGATGCGAGAGCAACACCGGTTGAGCATGTTGAAAGTGTGTGCGACCTGGCATTGGCTCACTGAGGTGCTCCTGAGCAAGTGTGGTCAGGACATCAATCAGCTGCAGGACCTCAGTTTTCAACAACTGTGCTTGGTCAAGTAGGTAGATGCGAATCAATGTTGCAATCTGATCATTTCTTGATCTACCTGCTCGCACCTTGCCACCGAGTTCAGGGCCAACCATTTCAATGAGTCCACGCTCTAAAGCGCTGTGAACATCTTCGTCAGTTGCCTTAGCTACAAACATTCCTGATGTGACTCTTTTGTCTAGTTCAACTAATGACTTATCGAGCTTGACCAACTCAGCTTCAGCAAGGTATCCAGCTGCTCTAAGCGCTAGAAGGTGTGCTCTAGTTCCCTTAATGTCATAAGAGGCTAAACGCCAGTCAAAGTGAATAGATCGACTAAGGGCGGCCACAGCATCATTGGTGCTGCCAGTAAACCTGCCACCCCATAGCGATGATGATTCAGTCATAGTTACTTCTTACCCCTATTTGCATCTCTGCGTGCAGCAATCTTGCTTGGCAAAGCCCAAAGCTCAATAAAGCCTTTAGCCAGTGACTGATCAAAAGTGTCACCAGTGTCGTAGGTCGCAAGAGAAAAGTCATACAAAGATTCATCTGATTTGCGTCCAGTAACAACAGCCCTTCCGCCCTGCATCTTCATACGAACATCGCCTGTGACGTGCTCCTGGGTGTGGTCGATAAACACATCCAGCGATCTCTTCAAACCTGAGAACCAAAGTCCTTCATATACAAGATCTGCCCAACGGGCTTCAATACCGCGCTTGAATCGGTTGACATCACGCTCAAGGGTTAGATTCTCTAATTCTTCGTGAGCTGCAATCAGTGCAATACCCGCTGGCGATTCGTAAATTTCACGGCTCTTGATTCCAACAAGACGGTCTTCGACAATATCGATTCGACCTACTCCATGAGCTCCGGCTAGGTCATTCATCTTCTGCACTAGTTCAATAGCTGAATAGCGAACACCATCGATGGCTACAGGAATACCTGACTCAAAAGATATTGTGATTTCGGTAGCTTCTCTATAGACATCTGGATCTTGGGTGTATGAATAAAGGTCTTCGATAGGTGCGTTCCAAGGATCTTCAAGGAAGCCTGTCTCAACTGCTCGACCCCAAACGTTTTGGTCAACTGAATATGGAGACTTCTTATTCTGAGCAATAGGAAGGTTATTCTTTTCAGCGAACTCAATTGCCTTATCTCTAGTCAAAGCTAGGTCTCTAATCGGAGCAATTGACTTGAGCTCTGGAGCAATAGCTGCAACAGCAGCCTCAAAACGCACCTGGTCATTACCTTTACCGGTACAACCGTGAGCCACACTGTCTGCGCCAAGTTTTCTAGCAACGCTGGCTAGGTGCTTACCAATCAGAGGACGTGAAAGGGCAGATACCAATGGGTATCTCTTCTGATACAAAGCATTTGCCTTTAGGGCAGGCATCAAATAGTCATCGGCAAACTCAGATTTAGCATCAATAACGATTGCCTCAACAGCACCGCAGTCCAAAGCACGCTGACGAATAGCATCCATGTCCTCGCCACCCTGGCCAACATCGATAGCTAGTGCCACAACCTCTTTACCTGTAGCCTCCTTCAACCAGCCGATACCAACAGAGGTATCTAGGCCACCTGAATAGGCAAGCACTACACGTTCTGACATTGTTGCTCCTTAAATGCTCTCGACTAAAAACTTCATCGGGATTACTTCGATTTTACTTGGCACGTTGATCTAACCAAACCATCAAGGCTTTTTGTGCATGAAGACGATTCTCTGCTTCATCCCAAATCACAGCTTGGCTGCCATCTAGGACCTCGGCACTAATCTCATACCCACGGTAAGCAGGCAGGCAGTGCAAAACAATCGCATCTGGACTGGCCAGAGCTAAAAGCGTCGAGTCAATTGTGAATCCTGCAAAGTCCTTAACTCGCTGTGCCTTTTCAGACTCTTTGCCCATCGATACCCAGGTGTCAGTGGCTAAAACATCTGCACCAACAACAGCTTCTGCAGGATTCTTTGAAACCGACACTGATCCACCGGTTTCGAAAGCTATTGCATCAGCCCTGGCAACTACCTCGTCCGAAGGTAAATACTGTTCTGGTGTAACAACAACCACATGCATCCCAGCCATAGCTCCAGCTAACAGGTATGAGTTAGCCATGTTGTTACCGTCTCCGATATAAACAAGCTTTAGTCCTGCTAGCTTGCCCTTGTGCTCTTGAATAGTCAGCAAATCAGCGAGAAGTTGGCATGGGTGGAATTCATCACTTAGTGCATTGATAACTGGAACTTTTGAATTCGCTGCCATCTCTTGCAAACCAGCTTGAGCGTAAGTTCGCCAGATAATCTGAGCAACTTGTCGCTCTAAAACTCTGGCTGTGTCAGCTACAGACTCTTTGGCTCCCATTTGGCTGCCTTGTGCATCCATGATTAGCGGCACACCACCAAGATCGCTGATACCAACTGCAAAGGAAACCCTGGTTCTAGTAGAGGTCTTATCAAAAATCACCGCGACAGTCTTAGGTCCAGCAAAAGGCTTTTGCGCATAAGGGTTTGCCTTCAGCTCTAGAGCAAGTTTCAATATCTCTGCTTGCTCACTCGGGCTGATGTCATCATCCCTTAGGAAATGTCTAGTCATAGTTCAATCTTCCTCTTCAAATTTGCTAAGGCAACACCAAAGTGCCAATTCCAGAAGGAGTAAATACTTCCAGCAATATGCTGTGTGGGACTCTCCCATCGATGATATGTGCTTTTGACACACCACCTTGAACAGCATTCAAACACGCTTGCATCTTTGGAATCATGCCTGATTCAAGATCAGGTAGCAATTCCTCTAGTTCAGAAGCTGTTAGTTCACTAACTAGTGAGTCTTTGTTAGGCCAATCGCTGTAAAGCCCTGGCACATCGGTCAACACAACTAACTTCTCTGCACCTAATGCCACTGACAGTGAAGCAGCAGCTAGATCTGCATTGACATTTACTAACTGGCCAGTGCTATCCGGTGCCACAGTAGAAACAACTGGAATGAACCCTGAAGCCAAGGAGTCAATTACTGAAGTTGCATCAACTGATACAACCTCGCCGACTAGCCCTAAGTCGGCTCTAGTAATTGAGCCCTTGAACAAACCTTCAGTTTCACCATTGAATACAGCAGCTTTAGCTCCTGCTTTTTCAATCATTTCAGCTAAAGGTTTGCTGATTTGGTTCATCAAAACATCTCTAACAACTTCGATGGCCTCTGGCGGTGTCACTCGAAGACCGTCTATAAACTCGCTCTTCATCCCTAGCTCAGATAGTCGAGCTGTGATTTGTGGACCACCACCGTGAACTACAACTGCTTTGATTCCAACTAAATTCAAAAAGGCTATGTCCTGAGCAAATGCTTGCTGTAACTGCTCATCAACCATGGCATTGCCGCCAAACTTGACTACGAAAACTTTGCCTTGAAACTTTCTAATCCAAGAAGCGGAATCTATGAGGGTTTGTGCCTTGATGCGAGCAAGGTCGAGATTGGTCTGATCTGCTTTAATCATTTGCTTGCACCTACTAGTCCAGTGCCCTCAGCTAATCCCAAAGCGATGTTCATGCTCTGCAAAGCAGCGCCAGCAGTTCCTTTAACTAAGTTATCGATAGCTGAAATGACTATTACTTTCCCACTTGCTTGATCAACTGCAATACCTATTTGAACTTTGTTGTTCAATTCAAGATCTGCTGTGTTTGGGAAGGTTCCCTGCGGCAAAATCTCTATAAAAGACTCTGCTGAATATGCTTCTGCAAAAGCATTTCTCACCTGCCCTAAATCTGCACCAGGTAAAAGCTTCGCTGTGTTTACGGCAAGTATCCCTCGGAACATGGGAACTAATACAGGTGTGAAAGTTAGCGATACTTTTGATTCAGAAATCCTGTTCAGATTCTGTTCAACTTCCGGAATGTGACGGTGGATGCCGCCAACTTGATATGCAATTGCGGAAGCCAGTGCTTCACCTTGATTCACATCAGCATTGCGTCCTGCCCCGCTAGTGCCAACAGACAATGTTGAAACCAGATCGGTTGGATCAATCAACATCGCTTTTAGCAATGGAGCGAAAGCCAAAGTAATAGCGGTTGCATTACAGCCAGGTACGGCAATTCTCTTTTGTCCGACAAGTAGCTCACGCTGTTTAGAGTTATGCTCGCGAACAAGTTCAGGCATCCCGTATACCCAAGATCCTGCGTGCTTGGATTTATAGAACTTCTCAAAATCTTCTGCTGATTCAAGTCGGAAGTCTGCCCCGCAATCTAATACAAGAACGTCATCTTCTATCCAGCTTGCTACCTCAGCTGACTGAGTGTGTGGAAGAGCTAAGAAGACCACATCGTGACCGGCAAGATTCTCGCTGGTGTTTTCAACAAAAACTAGATCTTTGTATGTCTTCAACTCTGGATTTAGCGAACCGAGAGTTTGTCCGACACTGCTATTCCCAGTTACTGTGACAAGTTCTGCATTCGGATGACTCTCTAAAACGCGAGCGAGCTCTCCCCCTACATATCCGCTGGCACCAGCGATTGCAACCTTTAGTTTCATGGCTGACTCCTTAGAAGATTTAGTTAAGCTCTGATTGTTGCGCCAAATTTGGCATTAGCGGCTGAGACTGCATTGTCTCTAGCAACGCTTGCCTCGACCTGAGTCAAGGTTCGATCATTCGCTCTGAATCTAAGTGCAAAAGTCAATGACTTCTTGCCTTCTTCTAAGTTGGTGCCTCTGTAGTCATCGACTAAAACTATTTCTTCCAAAAGTTCGCCAGCAGCTTCTGCAAGAACAGCTAAAACTTCTCCAGCAGGAACATTTAGATCAATAACCAAAGAAAGGTCTTGGGTTGCTGCCGGGTAAGTATCAACTGCTCCAGCTTGGATAAGTTCAGGTGCATTTGCAAACAGTAGTTCCAGGTTGATCTCGACAACACCGACTTGACGAGGTAAATCATTAGCTAGCGCTAGTTCTGGATGTAACTCACCGGCATAACCGACAGTTATCTCGGTGCCTCGGATTACTAATGCTGCTGTTCTGCCAGGGTGAAAGCCTTTAGGAGTTGCTTGAATTAGATCTAGTTCCAAACCAACAGCATGAGCGGTAACCCTTGCTGCTTGAATAGCATCTGCATACCCTGAACGGCTAGCCTTACGACCAACTTGCTCAGAGATTCTGTTGCCGACAAATAATGCTCCAAGGTAAAGAGGTTGCTGCGGAACACTCTGGTGCAAGAGCTCTAAGTCTTTAGCGCTAGGCAATGAAGTTCCATTTGGCAGTGAAACAGGTTTGCTTGATTTAGCCGGATTGAATACCAGTCCAACTTCATAAATCGAGAGATCAGTCAGAGTCCTAGAAACATTTCTCTTGGCAGCATCCATAAGACCTGGCAACATGGTCAAACGCATCTCATTGACATCTTCTTGCATAGCGTTAGCAAGAACCACGCGTGCCGAGTTAACTTCTGCGAAGTATGAGTTCTGTTCAGCTTTCAAGAAAGGGTAGGTAAGCACTTCAACATGCCCTGTAGCGGAAAGCTGATTCATCACAGCCCGACGCATCTTTTGACGTCTAGTTAGACCACGGCCCGGAGGTGCCACTGGCAACCTAGAAGGTATGCGGTCATAGCCTGTGATGCGGGCAGCTTCTTCAACCAAATCTGTTTTGTGCGTGATATCTGGTCGCCAGCTTGGAACAATGACTTCAAAACCAGAGTCAACGCTTGCAACTACACAGCCAATTTCATTCAGCGTCGAAGTTATCTCCGCTGCTGTGTAATCAACTCCAGTTAGCTCTGCAGCAAAGTTGTTCGGCAAGAAAACTGTAGTGGCAGATGGAGAGTTATCAACAAAACTTCCAAGTGAATCAGCTTTAGCTCCAGCAAGCTCTTCAAGAAGTGCAATTGCTCTAGCCGCTGCATACTCAGCTACCTTAGGGTCAACTCCACGCTCGAACCGCTTCGATGCTTCGCTAGGAAGCTTGTGCCTACGAGCAGATCTAGCTATTGATACGCCATCAAAGTTTGCAGCCTCAATTAGAACTGAGGTTGTGCTCTGCGATACCTCGGTACTTGCTCCACCCATTACACCGGCTAAACCGATAGCACCAGAAGCATCGGCAATGACAAGATCTTCGGAGTTAAGTTTTCGGTCCTGACCATCTAATGTCTTTAGGCTCTCGGCTGACTTAGCTCTTCTCACAGTGATAGACCCGTTAAGTTTGGCTGAATCGTATGCGTGCAGTGGTTGACCCATTTCAAGCATTACGTAGTTCGTGATATCCACAACGATAGAAATTGATCTCATGCCCGAAAGCTTTAGTCGCGATACCATCCAGGCTGGAGTAGGTGCCGCAGCATTCACATTGCTGGCACTTCGAATCACAAACTTTGTTGAACCGACTCTGCTTCTAATTGGAGCATCGTCTTTGATCTCTACTTTGAAACCTTCGCCATGAGCAGGTTTGACCGAATCAATCGGGTCAGTGAACTTAGCTCCTGTAGCGTGAGCAAACTCGCGAGCAATACCTCTAATTGAGAAACAGTAACCACGATCAGGTGTTACGTTAACTTCTGCTGCCTCATCGTTTAGACCCAAGAGTAAAAGCGCATCGGTACCAACTTCAGGATCAATACCAAGTGTTGCAAGTCGCAGAATACCTTCATGGTCATCGCTTAGACCAAGTTCACGAGCCGAGGCAATCATGCCATCGCTGGTATGTCCGTATGTACTTCTTGCCGCAATCTTGAAATCTCCTGGCAGTACTGCACCAGGCAAAGTTACAACTACCTTGTCATTGACTTCAAAGTTTCGAGCTCCACAAACAATGCCACGAACATCTTCGCCACCATCGCCGGCTTTCTTACCACTAGGGGCAACACGCACCTGACACCAACGAATAGTTTTGCCATTGGACTGCTCTTCTGCAACGAATTCAAGAACCTGCCCTACAACAATTGGGCCAGTCAGACCGTAGCCGTGCGAGCCTTCTTCTTCTAAACCAACTTTGACCAATTCGGCCATAACAGATTCAGCATTTGAATTGCTAGGTAGTTCAACAAACTCACCTAACCAAGACAGTGGGACGCGCATTAGAGCACCACCCCAAACTGCTTTGAGAATCTAACATCTGCTTCAACCATGTCGTGCATATCTTTGACATCGTTTCGGAACATCAGAGTTCTTTCGATTCCCATACCAAAAGCAAAACCTGAATAAACTTCAGGATCAATTCCAGCTGCTAGCAATACGTTTGGATTAACCATTCCGCAGCCACCCCACTCGACCCAACGAGCTCCACCTTTAGCACCTGGGTGCCAAACATCTAACTCTGCTGAAGGTTCAGTGAATGGGAAAAATGATGGACGCAAACGAATCTTGGCATCAGGTCCAAACATGATTCGAGCAAAGTGTTCCAAGGTTCCCTTGAGATCTGCCATGGTGAGACCTTTATCAACAGCTAAACCTTCAACCTGGTGGAATACCGGTGTGTGAGTTGCATCAAGTTCATCGGTTCTAAATACACGACCTGGACATAAAACATAAACAGGAAGTTCTCGTTCCAAAAGTGATCGCACCTGAACAGGTGAGGTGTGAGTTCGAAGAACTAGGTGAGCTTCAACCGGTTCCACAAAGAAAGTGTCTTGCATCGCTCGTGCCGGGTGATCAGCGTCAAAGTTCAGCGCATCAAAGTTGAACCACTCGCTTTCAACTTCAGGTCCTTCGGCAATTTCCCATCCCATACCGATAAATACATCTGCAATTTCATCTTGAAGTAGAGAAAGTGGGTGCCTAGCACCTAGAACCTGAGTCATTGGCGCAGCTGTTACATCAACACTTTCTTCAAGAAGTTTTTGGTTCTGCTCTGCTTGATAGAAAACCGTTTCGGCCGCTGAGAAGGCTTCATTCAGTTGTGTTCTGGCTGCTGTGATTAGTTTGCCGGCCTCACCTTTTTTGTCGCCGGGCAGCTTGCCCATTAGTGAACTGAGCTTGGTAATCCCGGAGTTCTCACCGACCGCTTGCGATCTGACTGCCTTGAGCGAGGCAAGGTCTGTAGCCCCTTGGATGAGTTTCAGAGCGTCAGAAACAACAGCATCAACTGCTGCCTTAGTAATCTCTGTGTTCTCTGACATTAGACCTCAAGTATATCTTTCAAGTTTTAAATGCAGGCTTAGCTTGCCACTGAGTTCTGGGCGAAGGCAGAAGAGTAAAGGCAGACACTGGCAGCGGTAGCCAGGTTTAGCGACTCCGCGGCTCCATAAATAGGTACTGCCACTACCAGATCAGCTAGAGCCAATATTTCTGGCTCAAAGCCCCAAGCTTCATTACCGAATAGCCAAGCGGTTGGCTCTTTCAAACTTCCATCTTGAGCCAGTCCTGGCAGAGCATCTCCGGTTGCATCAGCAGCTAAGACTTGAATGCCAGCAGCCTTTAGAGCCGAAACAGTTTCATTGATATCAACGTCAACTACAAAAGGTAAATGGAACATTGAACCGGTAGTTGATCTAACGACCTTAGTGTTATAAATATCGACGCTACCTGAGGTGAAGATAACTGCATCAGCACCTGCTGCATCGGCTGCACGAAGAACAGTTCCAGCATTACCTGGATCTCTGATCTGAGATAGCAGTGCAACAAGCTTGGGTTTAGTGGCAATCACATCTTCAAGTGAGACATCGAACTGGTGGCAGACTGCAACAACACCCTGCGGTGTATTGGTATCGCTTAGTGCAGCTAGAACAGAATCGCTAACTAACTGAACTTCAATACGAGCAGCCTTAGCCTTGGTAAACAAATCTGCATGGCGTGCCAAAGCCTCCTCGGTAGCAAATGCTTCGAGAACTAGTTTCGGTCTTTCGAGTGCCTCGCGGAAACCTTGTGGTCCCTCAAGCAGAAAGAGCCCGGTCTCACGACGGGCTACTTTCTTTACTAGCTTGGCAACCCCACGAACCTTAGCGGCTTTGGGATCTATCAGCACTTGGGTTATTTAACCTTCGGAGCTGAAGTGTCTGCAGGAAGTGCTGCCTTAGCAGTTGCAACCAATGATGCAAATGCCTTCGGCTCGTTCACTGCAAGATCTGCCAAGATACGACGGTCAACGCCGACGCCAGCAAGGTTTAGACCCTGAATAAGACGGTTGTAGGTAAGACCATTCGCACGGGAAGCAGCATTGATTCGCTGAATCCATAGACGACGGAAGTTACCCTTCTTGTCGCGACGGTCGTTGTATGCATAGACCAGGGAGTGCAGAACCTGCTGCTTAGCCATACGGTACAAACGTGAACGCTGACCACGGTAACCCTTTGCACGCTCAAGTGCGGTACGACGCTTCTTCATCGCATTGACTGCGTTTTTAACTCTTGCCATTAGTTTCTCCTAAATAAATTCTGAATGTGCTTGGACTAGTGGCCGAGCTGCTTCTTGATGGTCTTGAAATCAGCTTTGCTTACAAGCTGGTCCTGGTTTAGACGACGGGTGCGTCTTGATGACTTGTGCTCAAGGTTGTGTCGCATGTTGATCTGCTGCTTCATCAACTTGCCGCTACCTGTAAAACGGAAGCGCTTCTTCGCTCCAGAGTGGGTCTTCTGCTTTGGCATAACTTCTCTCCTGTTTTTCTAGTCTGCGGTTTCAGCCGCAGAATCCTTAGTTTCGGTCTCAGTAGGTGCAACTTCAGCTTTCGCCTTCTTCTCTGCAGCTCTTTTTGCATCAGCTTTCGCATCAGCCTTGTTACGAAGAGGAGCAATGACCATTACCAAGCTTCTGCCGTCTGCCGATGGACTCGACTCAACAACACCTGACTCAGTAACTTCTTCGGCTACCTTCTGCAACAACTTGACACCCATCTCCGGACGTGATTGCTCACGACCACGGAAAACGACCATCACTTTGACCTTGTCGCCAGCCTTCAAGAAGCGTTCGATCTGACCTTTTTTAGTTCCATAGTCGTGATCATCGATTTTCAAACCAAAACGAACAGTCTTGATAACTGTGTTTGTCTGGTTCTTTCTCGCTTCACGAATCTTCTGGGCTGCTTCGTATTTGAACTTTCCGAAATCCATAAGCTTACAAACCGGTGGTGCTGAGGTTGGTGAAACTTCTACCAAATCGAGGTCCACTTCCTGCGCCATACGCAGTGCTTCTTCGATTTTGATGATGCCAAGTTGCTCTCCGTTAGGGCCAACTAGGCGTACTTCTGGTACACGGATTCGTTCGTTGATACGCGGGTCGCTGATCTGCTGCTCCTTTTGACGTGACTTAAACGGCCACGTAGGGACAAGGAAATCCTTGTCAACGCGCAGAACTGAAAAGTTCAAAGCTTACCCGGCAACCTATAAATCGGTGGACGCGGGTGGGAAATGAATCCACTTCTGACTGAAGACCAGAGATCTCCAGAGCCATGGGCTAGCCTAGCAGAGAACCCGTGTGAAAGTGAAGCCCAGAATGTCAGAAGATTTTGAATCCCAAGCAATGCGTGAACTTGAGGAAGTTCCAGCCGTTGAGGTCATAACCGCCACCGCTGTTCACCTTATGAGTGCAGCAGCTGTGCAGGTGGGACTGGCTGAAAGTGGCTATAAAGGAGACCTCGATGAAGCTAGAAAGCTAATAATTGCCTTAGCTGGCTTACTTTCAGCATCCTCTCCTGATCTAGGGGATCACCACGCTCGACCTCTAAGAGACGGGCTTCGTAGCCTTCAACTAGCATTCCGCGAAGCATCGGTCATCAAAGACGAGCCAGGACAGGGTCCTGGAGAGAAGTTCACCGGTCCAGTTAACTAGCCGGTAGGAACTTAACCCCAACCGAATCAACTAGCTCCACAAATCGCTCCGAGTTGGCTATTTTGGCAAAGAAGTCCTCTTCAAGCTCTTTGAGTTGTGTTTCGGTAAGCCCTGGCTCTAGATACAGCACAACTAATAGTTCTTGACCTAAAAGTTTGCAGGTCGGATCACCTTCGACCAAGGTAAAACTCTCGACAGATCCACTTTCGGCCAAAACTGTGTTGATGATTTCAACTACCTCAGGGTTATTCGCAGGTGCAAGCCAAGGAAGATCTTGAGCAATTGCTGCAATACCTGGTCTTCTTACAACAAACTCTGTTTCACTCATTGGGTCTAAGACAAGTCTGGTGTTTCCTTCGCTGGCTGCAGCCAGTGCAACTTTTCTGCCATCGTTAGGTACTGGTCTAGATTCTGGGTTCCAGTGATTCATCGCAGCCACCGAGCTAAAGACCGGCAGAGCTCTTTGGTTATCTGGAGTGAGAACTGTGACTATTGAAAGATCTGCACTCTTATCGACTTGATGACCATGAGCACCGTCTCCCCCTTCGCCAAGATTTGCAATAAGTGGAATTAGCAATCTTGCTTCAGCTATTGCTTTCAAAACTTTATCCGAACCTGTTTGACCTGATCGAAATTTAGAAATAGCTTCAATGAGGTTTGCATCAGCCTCACCGCTATCACCACTGTATGGATTTATATCAAAACTACGACCAGCCCAAGGAACTCCTGCTGAGTCAGTAAATTTTGAAGGTTCAGTCTCAGACACTACTCACCGGCAACTTTCAGAGCCTCTTCAAGTGTGAACTTACCTGCGTACAAAGACTTACCTAGAATCGCACCTTCAAGACCAAGTGGAACGAGCTCTCTAAGTCTTTCCAGATCTTGCAAAGATGAAATTCCACCAGATGCGATAACTGGCTTGTTGGTTCTCTGCATAACTTCTTTGAGCATTTCAATGTTTGGACCAAGTAGCATTCCATCCTTGGTCACATCAGTAACAACATACCTAGGGCAACCGGCCTGCTCTAATCTTTCAAGTACTTCAAAGAGATCTCCGCCATCTTCAGTCCAACCACGAGCAGCTAGTGTGGTGCCTCGAACATCCAGTCCAACTGCAATCTTGTCGCCATACGTGGCAATAACTTCTGCAGTCCAGTCAGGATTCTCAAGTGCAGCTGTGCCTAGATTGACTCTTTCCGCGCCGGCAGATAGCGCAGCTTCTAATGAAGGCGTATCCCTGATTCCTCCACTTAGCTCTATCTTCACGTGTTTGCTATTTGCTACAACCTCTCGAATTATTGCTCTGTTCTCACCTCTAGAAAATGCAGCGTCAAGGTCAACAAGGTGAATCCATTCCGCTCCTGCTTCAATGAAGACATTCGCAGCATCAAGTGGTGAACCGTAGTCTGTCTCACTTCCTGCCACACCTTGACTTAGTCGAACAGCCTTGCCATCGGCAACATCAACGGCCGGTAAAAGTATTAGTCGTTCGGTCACAATATTCCTCTATAGATTCTTTAGCCAGTTGTTTAAAAGTGTTAGACCAGCTTTGCCCGATTTCTCTGGATGAAACTGAGTTGCAGTTAGTGGCCCATTTTCAACAGCTGCAACGAATCTTGCTCCGTATTGAGCCCACGAAACCTTTGGTTTTTCAAAAGGCGTCTCATCTTCAAGAACAAAGGTGGCTGCACCATATGAATGCACGAAGTAGAACTGCTCTTCTGCAACACCTTCAAACAATCTTGAACCCTCAGGCACAGAAACATCGTTCCAGCCGATGTGTGGAAGTGTTGGCGAATCTAGTTTGGTAACCTCACCTGGCCATTGGCCTAAACCTTCAGTCTCCACACCATGCTCATAGCCTTTATCAAACATCACCTGAAGACCAACACAGATTCCGAAAACAGCTTTGCCAGAAGACAGTCTTTGATCGACAATGCTTGGCGCACCAACTGCGCCTAGTTGCTCCATTACAGTTGCGAATGCCCCAACCCCTGGAATCACAAGTCCATCTGCCGCTAAAGCTTTAGATCTGTCAGCAGTTAGCTCAACTTCTGCACCTAATTGACTGAAAGCATTTAATACCGAATGAATGTTGCCACTACCGAAATCTAAAACAACAATTTTGGGATTGGTCACAAAGTTCCCTTAGTGGATGGAATTCCAACAGCTCTCGGGTCTTTCTCAACAGCTTTACGCAAAGCACGGGCGAAAGCCTTGAACTCTGTTTCGGCAACGTGGTGTGGGTCTCTACCATCTAGGACAGTGATGTGAACTGTCATGTCTGCATTTAGACAAATAGCTTCAAAGACGTGGCGGACCATGGATCCAGTGAAGTGCCCGCCAATTAAGTGAAGTTCAAATCCAGCTGGTTCCCCGGTGTGAGATAGAAATGGTCGACCAGACAAATCAACAACTGCGCGAACCAAAGCCTCATCTAATGGCACAGTAGCATCACCAAAACGAGAGATTGAATTCTTATCGCCTAAAGCCTGCTTGATTGCTTGCCCTAAAACTATTGCGGTGTCTTCAACGGTGTGGTGAATATCAATGTCAGTGTCACCACTTGATTCAACATTCAAATCAATCATCGAGTGCTTAGAGAAGGCAGTTAAGAGGTGATCAAAAAATGGCACTGAAGTTGAAATGTTTGACTTGCCTGTGCCATCAAGGTCAAGGCTTAACTTGACGGAAGACTCACTGGTCTTTCTTTCAATTGATGCAACTCTGTTCATGGTTATTGCCTTTCAAACCCGATTATTTTTGAAGAACTTGACGTCTATGGCAATAAGCCAATTCTACTTCTTGCCCAGTAGTTCAGTAAGAGCGTTAATCACGGCTGTTGTCTCAGCTTCTGTGCCGGCAGTGATTCTCAAGGTATTGGGGATACCTACATCTCTGACAAGAATCCCCTGGTCTAGTAGTTTCTGCCAAATCTCAGCCGGATTAGCTATTCCACCTACCAAAATAAAGTTGGCATCACTTCGGTAAGGGTCTAGACCTAAATCCTCAAGTGCTACAAAAAGCCTGTCTCTTTGATCTCTGATGTCGGCTACCGTTTCAAGCATTTTCACACTGTGGCTAAGAGCTGCTTCTGCTGCTGCCTGAGTCAATGCACTTAGGTGATAAGGAAGTCGGACCAAGCGCATGGCATCGCATACTGCTTCATCAGCTGCTAGGTAGCCAAGTCTTGCCCCAGCAAATGCGAAGGCCTTGGACATGGTTTTACTTATAACTAGCCGCTCTCGTCCAGACAGAAGAGATAGTGCAGTGTTTTCGTTTAGTGAAAACTCTGAGTAAGCCTCATCAACAATAATCATCCCGTTTGTAGCAGCGTATGCGGCTTCAATGACTTCAAGATCGACAGGTGTGCCTGAAGGATTGTTGGGTGAACAAATCAAGATGATGTCGGGGTTGTGTTCAGCAATTGCTTTTGTTACCAAATCAGCTGTTATCTCGTAACGCTCGAGTCTAGGAATCTCAACATATTCAGTATCAGTTGACTGTGCAATCAATGAATACATGCTGTAGGTAGGAGTAAAACTCAGCGCTTTACGACCTGGTCCACCAAATGCCATAAATATTTGTTGCAGCACTTCGTTGGAACCATTTGCCGCCCAAATGTTTTTTGAACTTAGCCCGTGGCCAACATAAGCGGCAAGCATATGACGCAGAGCAGTAAATTCTCGATCTGGATATCTGTTTATGGTGCTTAGCGACTCAGCAATTCGACGAATGACATCAACAAGGATCTCTTCAGATAGTTCGTGAGTGTTTTCATTTACGTTTAGCGCAACTGGAACATGCAACTGAGGCGCACCATAGGGAGTTCGGCCTCGAAGGCTATCCCGTATGGGCAGATCATTTAACTCAGTCATTGGTCAAGGTTACTAACCTTGAAGAGAAAATGGCTAGTTGACTGGAAGAGCGATACGCATTCCTGCATCGACTACTGAGTCAGTCAAGTTGTTGAGTGCAACAATCTCAGCAATGTAATCACGAGGATCGCGATTAGGTGCATACTCTTCTGCAATTGACCACAGGCTGTCGCCACGCATAATCGTGACGTACTCAAATGTTGTAGCGGTGCTTGAAGTCACAGTTGAGCTAGCTTCGGCTGGTTGCAATGTCTTGCCTACTCCCAAAAGTAAGCCAGCAGAAACAACTGCGATAAGTGTCCAGCCAAGAATCGCCTTGACGAAGGCCATAGGTCGAACTGAAGTGCTGGTCGCTGGTCTCGCTGATGATCTAGAGCGGTAATGCCCTGGTGTTCGAACAGCCTGCTGAGCAGGACGTACCCGGTTCATCGGGAACTCGATAATTTGAGCTGACATTTTGGACCTTTCTTCGAACATTTGTTCTAATACGAACAAGATTACGACCTTTATTCGAAAAAAGTCAAGAATATTTCTCTTTTTTTCGAAAATGTGTTTGATTTTTTGGTACTTTTCAAATACATTCGAGGTAGTTGCCTTATTGATGATTTAACTGGCAACCACCGACACCACCCTAAATGCCCTAGAAATAAGGCAGAAAGGCAACAAATGACACGCAAAAGCAGCGATTCATTGACCGAAACTCAGAAGGCTATTCTTCAATCGATCCTTCAGAGTAAAGCTAAATCAGGCATTGTGCCCTCTATGCGTGAGATTGCCGAGCGTGTTGGGCTGAGCTCAGTAGCCAGCGTTTCCTACCAACTGGATAACTTGGAGGAAAAGGGCTACATCAGACGCCAGGACAACCTTTCCCGAAATGTAGAGGTTCTCATCGCCCCTGAAGGCTGGGACGATGCCACAAGTATTGAGGCAGACAGCAGTATCCCGATGGCTGCCACAGCCATGGTTCCTATGGTCGGTAGCATTGCTGCCGGTTACCCAATCACTGCTGACCAGAACGTTGAAGAAATTTTCCCTCTACCTAAGTCACTGGTGGGTTCAGGTGAACTATTCATGCTGAAAGTAAAAGGTGACTCAATGGAGGAAGCTGCCATTTGCGATGGTGACTGGGTAGTTATTCGCCAGCAGAAAAATGCTAACAATGGCGATATTGTTGCCGCTCTTCTAGATGGTGAAGCCACCGTGAAGACTTTTAGAAACAGAGATGGAAAGATTTGGTTGCTTCCACAGAATCGCAACTACGAACCAATTGATGGAACTCACGCAGAAGTAATGGGAATCGTAGTAACGGTCCTTCGCAAGATCTAAATCTTAAAGGCTTCAAGCTCGCTTGCGATATCCGGTCTAACTAGGGCATCAACATAGGTTCCAGTTTCCTGGTACTCGATTTTGTTTATCTGAGAATTCAAGTGCAGTCGTGAAACCAAGTCTCCCCTGTTGTATGGAATTAAAACTTTCACCGCTACATTCGGTCTAGGCAGACGATCAGCTATCGCTGTTTGTAGTTCTTCGAAACCTTCACCTGTTCTTGAGGATACAAAAAAAGAGTTCGGTTCCAGTCCTCTAAGAGCAAGCAGGGTGCCCTCATCAACCAAATCAACTTTGTTGAACACAATCAACTCTGAGATGTGTCTTGAATCAACTTCACCGATGACCTGTCTCACTGTTGCAATCTGAGCACCAGGGTCAACGTGCGATGCATCGACTATGTGAAGAATTAGATCGCTGTCGGAAATCTCCTCCAAAGTCGATCTGAAAGCTTCAACTAGCTGGTGAGGAAGATTGCGCACAAACCCAACAGTGTCCGACAGAGTGTACTCACGGCCATCAGGGGTGCGGGTCTGCCTGACTGTTGGGTCAAGGGTTGCAAAGAGTGCGTTTTGCACTAACACTCCTGCAGAAGTCAATCTGTTTAGGAGCGAAGACTTACCAGCATTTGTGTAACCAGCGATGGCAACTGATGGCACCTCGTGCCTCTTGCGGTTAGAACGCTTAGTTTCTCTAGCTGGCTTCATGGCAACTATTTGTTTGCGAAGCTTAGACATTCGAATGTTGATTCTTCTGCGGTCAAGCTCAATCTTTGTTTCACCAGGGCCTCTAGAACCAATACCCTCACCGCCAGCTGCTCGACCACCAGCCTGACGCGACATGGACTCACCCCAACCTCTGAGTCGAGGCAGGAGGTATTCGAGCTGGGCTAGCTCAACTTGGGCTTTACCCTCGCGGCTCTTGGCATGCTGGGCGAAGATTTCAAGAATGATGGCAGTTCGGTCAATGACCTTGACTTTGACTACATCTTCCAGAGCTCTTCGCTGAGAAGGAGCTAACTCAGTATCTGCAATGACAGTGTCAGCACCGATTTCTTTGACTAGATCGTGAAGTTCAACCGCTTTACCTTTACCCAGGAAAGTTGCTGGGTCAGGGTGGTAACGACGCTGAAGTAGTCCGTCTAAAACCTCTGCGCCAGCTGTCTCAGCCAAAGCAGCAAGCTCGCGCAATGAATTCTCTGCATCCTTCAAGGTGTTCTCTCCCCAAATGCCAATAAGGACGACTCTCTCTAACTGAAGTTCTCTATATTCAACTTCTGAGATGTCTTGCATTTGGGTAGACAAGCCAGGCACTCTAGCCAGTGCGGCTCTATCTAGGAGATCTTGCTGGTCGCCATCAAAAGCATTGGGTTGGTCATCAGATAGCCCTAAAGCTTGAGCCCGTTGGTCACGCCTTAGGATTCGATCAATCGCGGAGTTAGTCTCTTCGCGCAGGCTTTCGCCTTCGAGTTGCTCTTGGCCTTCAGAATCTTTTGATGTCATTTCGTGTTTAAGACTAGTCCTGTAGGAGTAATGTGTGAATCGTGTCAGATAATCACTACTTTGCTAGCTCACCCGAGGGGCCTTTAGTCCCGCGTGAGATAACAGTGACCCTGAACGGTAACAAGTACTCTGTGCTGACTGCAGGCGGTGTTTTCAGCCCAGAACATATAGATCAAGGAACACAGGTTCTGCTTGCTCATTTAGAAAAAGCCAATCCTTCAGGAAACTTCTTAGACATCGGCTGCGGTTGGGGTCCGATTGCTCTTGCTCTTGCCTTGCACTCCCCTAAAGCCACAATCTATGCCATCGATGTCAATGAGCGAAGCCTAGAGCTCACCAAACTAAATGCAGAACGTCTTGGCTTGAGCAACATTGTTGTTTGTAAGCCTGAAGAAGTTCCGAGCGAAATTGAATTTGATGAAATTTGGTCGAATCCACCGATAAGAGTTGGAAAAGTAGTTCTGCACGAAATCTTGACACTATGGATAAACCGACTAACCTCTGGTGGAACAGCTCGGTTTGTGGTTCAAAAGAATCTTGGCTCAGACAGTCTGCACAAATGGTTAATTCAAGAGTTTGATGATGAATTTGAAAGCACAAGAATTGACACTTCAAAAACCTTTAGAGTACTGAAAGTCTCTAGAGCTTAGAGTTCAAAAACTCCATCGAAGGAAAGTTCAGCAGGTCCACTCAAGCCAACGTGCTCGCCTTCTTCGGTGGCAAACATGCGAACACCAAGAGTTCCGCCATTAACTTCAACGCTCCAGTTCAAACACTCGCATCGAGATCTTGCCAACACCGTTAGTGATCATCGGGTCTGCAGGAACCACGAATTCAACATTGGCACCAGCCTCAGGCTCTGGATTCAGTCTTGGGGCTACGGATAAGTCAAGCGACTGTAATTCTTCAGTTGAAGCCAGTGCAACTACAAGGTGTGGATTTCCAACATTTATTCCCTGTGACGGTCTGGCCACATCCAACCCTCGAACGCCAACCAGCACATCTGTCGACTCTGGCTTCCATCTACCCATGTCAACGGCGAAACCAGCTTTGTTCTTTTGAATGTCTCGAACTCCCGCTCTAGTTCCAATGTGCAGGACTTGACCTTCTGGAAGTTCAACTAAACCCTTTTCGGTCAAGTACCTTGCAAAAACTCTTACCCCGTTGCCACACATTTCAGCAATTGAACCATCGGCATTTCTGTAGTCCATGAACCAATAGGCTGACTGCTCTTCAGCTAAAGCTGCTTTACCTTCAGGAATCAAATGTGAAGGAACGACTCTGATTAAACCATCAGCTCCAATACCAAAGTGTCTGTCGCAAATCTTGACAACTTGAGCAGGACTTATCTCCAAATTGCCGTCCATATCTAGGACCAACACAAAGTCATTGCCAGTGCCCTGACCTTTGGTGAATTCAAGCGCGCTCATATCTTTAGCCTACTTTGCCTTGTGCTCAAGGCTTGAAAAAACAAGTTTCATAACATCGGCATGCAGGGATGGCGATTGGTAATCAAACCAGTTGATTCTAGGATCTCTTCGGAACCAAGACATTTGCCTTCTGGAATACCTTTGAGTGAGCAAGATGGTTTCGTCAATGGCCTCTTCCTCAGAGATTTTTCCATCGATTGAAGCTAATGCTTGAGCATAACCAATTGCCTGACTAGCCGTCTTCGAATCTCGGATGCCTTTATCGATTAGTCCACGGACTTCATCGACAAGCCCTGCTTCCCACATTCCTCGAACCCTAGTTGCCAAACGATCCACAAGATGCTCTCTTGCGGAGTTCAAACCAATTTCTAAAACAGGCAGAAAAGATTCAAACTGTTCAGGCAATGATGCCGCGAATGGTTCTCCAGTAATCATCACAATTTCAAGAGCACGAACTGTTCGTCTGCCGTTTTGTGGTTCGATTCTGCTTGCAGCCACATCATCTAAAAGTTCAAGTCTCTTATGCATAGCGATGGGCCCTTGGTCAATTAGATCTTGTTCTAATTGAGCTCGGAGAGCTTCGTCACGACCAGGGAACTCAAAGGTATTGATCAGTGCTGCTATGTAAAGCATCGAACCACCAACAACTATTGGCAGCACATTATTCTCTATTAGCTCAGCAATAACTTTTCGAGCTTCTAGTTGATATCTGGCAGCTGTGTTCTCTTCATGTATATCCAGCCAGTCCAATAGGTGATGAGTTATCCCGGCTCGTTCTGAAAGGGGAACCTTCGCTGTTCCAATATCCATTCCCCTATAAAACTGCATAGAGTCAGCATTGACTATTTCTGCCTTGATTTCGTGTTTGGCGAGATCTAGTGCGATGTTGATTGCCATATTGCTTTTGCCTGAACCCGTTGGGCCAACAATGCATAGAAGTTCTGGTGTGATCACACTTGCCATAAGTTACTGATTTACTTTGACGTCAACACTCAGCCCAATAGTTCCCTTTTTGGATTCAGTAGTAACTGCAGGCACCGCACAACTTTCAGCTTGGGCTCTATCGTAAGCATCGCCTGCAATAGTTCTTTTAACCTCAGGGTTAGCGCCAGTGTCTGCAATTAGGAAGTAAGGCTTAGCATCTATAACAGTTGCCCAGACTAGATCCCCCGGTCTTGGTTCAGGGATATCTTCAGGCCAATCAATGTGAACTAAACGTGAGTCTCTAGCTCTACCAGT
>JAPLAJ010000083.1 GCA_026393335.1 Rhodoluna sp.
GAGTTAGGCTACTCTAAGTATCTGGACATGGAGAAGTTTTGACCCAAATGAACGAATTCCGAGACGAATCAACCCCAATAGCTGAGGCAACCGCAGTAACAAAATCTACTGTTGTCAGCGGCCTCGGATACCCTAATGGGAGAGACGAAACCAGCCCATCCCCTACAGGTTGGCAGTCTAAAACAACCGAAACAACCATCATTGAGAAGCAGGTTTCACGTGAAACATCCAGATGAATTTGGACTAGCAGGAGGCTTTAAGGACGCTCCCCTAGCCCAAGAAATCAGTGACAACACAAGACGAATGTCAGCTGTTAGGAACGCTGTTCTCCCTAAACCTGAATCAACTCGAATTATCACAGTTTCAAACCAAAAAGGTGGCGTTGGCAAGACAACCACTGCAGTAAACCTCGCTGTAGCCCTAGCCGATAAAGGCCTTGAGGTGTTGGTAATTGATCTAGACCCCCAAGGAAACGCTTCTACAGCACTTGGAATTGAGCACCGAATTGGCGTTAAATCCATCTACGAAGTGATCACCCAGAACATGCTTCTTGAGGAAGTTGTTCAGATTAGCCCTGAATCCCCTCGTGTGAGATGTGTCCCTGCCACCATCGATTTAGCCACAGCAGAACTTGAATTAGTTTCACTTCTGGCTCGAGAGCACAGACTAAAGAACGCCCTCGCAGCATACATTTCCACCGTTCAGGTGCGACCAGACTACGTGTTCATCGATTGCCCACCTAGCCTTGGCTTACTTACAGTCAATGCCTTCACAGCTGCAACAGAAGTGCTTATCCCAATCCAATGTGAGTACTACGCCCTAGAAGGTTTGAGCCAACTAAAGCGCAGCATTGACATGATTAGAGGGGCACTAAACCCAACCCTTTCACTATCAACGATCCTGCTCACAATGTACGATTCCAGGACCAAGTTGAACCAGGCAGTGGTGGATGACGTTAGAAACCACTTCCCGACCCAAACTTTACAAACCCTGATCCCTCGTCAAATTGGTGTTGCTGAAGCCCCAAGCTACGGTCAAACAGTCATAAATTACGACAGAAGCTCTAATGGAGCAATTTCTTACATGGAAGCAGCAATTGAAATAGCAACTAGAGGAGTGTCACATGGCTGAGAAAAAAGGCGGACTAGGCAGAGGAATTGGAGCACTAATTCCAGAGGTCATCTCTACTCAGGGTCGCATGGAAAGACCAGCTGACGGCAATCCAATCAGCGTATTTTTCGGGGGATCCAGCAACGCTCCGGTCGACCTGGTTCCAGTGCCCGGCGCATCTTTCGGATACTTGAACATCGATGACATTACCCCTAACGCTAAGCAGCCTAGAACTAACTTCGATCCTGACGACTTTGCGGAGCTGGTAGGCAGTATCCGTGAATTTGGCGTTCTCCAACCAATCTCAGTTCGTTCACTTGGTAAACAAAGTGGTGTGGACAAGTATGAGCTAATCATGGGCGAACGTCGCCTGAGGGCCTCTAAGGCTGCTGGCTTAGCACAAATTCCTGCCGTTATTCGTGAAACAGGCGACGAAAACATGCTCAGGGATGCACTACTAGAGAACCTGCACAGAAGTGACTTGAACGCTATCGAAGAAGCAAGTGCATATCAGCAGCTCCTAGAGGAATACGGTTGCACCCAGGATCAGCTGGCTGAGAAACTGTCTCGCTCACGACCACAGATCACCAACACAATCAGACTCCTAAGGCTTCCTCCAGCCATTCAAGCAAAAGTAGCCGCAGGTGTTTTGAGCGCTGGCCATGCCAGGGATATTCTGGCCCTCGAAAGCCAAGAACGCATGACCGAATTGGCAGATAAGGTGATCAATTTAGGGCTATC
>JAPLAJ010000020.1 GCA_026393335.1 Rhodoluna sp.
GAACCGACGGTTAAAGTCCGGATGGTAGAAGAACATAAGGTTTGGCCTATCTTGGCCTGACCTTAGGTCGTCTATTCGACCCTGCCCCGAAGTCTTCTATATGAAAGGCTCGGGATGACCGATACTAGGCAGTTTGAACCGATGATGCATCGGGCACTTGAACTTGCCCTACTCGGACCTGCCTACGGTGCTAACCCTCAGGTTGGAGCCATCATCCTCGATAAAGATTTGAATGTTATTGCTGAAGGCTGGCACAAAGGTGCAGGTACACCTCATGCTGAAGTTGATGCACTGAGCAAACTACCTAACGGTGTTCCTGCTGGATCAACTGCTGTTGTGACTTTGGAGCCTTGTAATCACACTGGCAGGACTGGTCCTTGTGCAGTTGCTTTGATTGAAGCTGGCATCTCCCGAGTTGTGTATGCAAGTAAAGACCCAGGTCATGAGTCAGCTAATGGAGCTAAGACACTTAGCGATGCTGGCATCGAAGTTATTCAGGGAGTTCTTGAGAATGAAGCAGCTGAGCAATCAGTTGTTTGGCTAACAGCAATGAAGAAACAACGTCCATATATCACTTTGAAGTGGGCTCAAACTCTTGACGGTAGAACTGCGGCAACTGATAAGACCAGTAAATGGATTTCAGGTTCAGTATCCAGAGAAGATGTTCACCTTAGAAGATCCAGGTTAGATGCAATCCTTGTTGGCACAGGCACTGTCAAATACGACAACCCCGATCTAACTGCTAGAAAACCTGATGGTTCAAGATGCGAACACCAACCGCTACGAGTTGTTGTTGGCACAAGTGAACTTGATCAAGATCTTCGTGTCTTTAATGAAGAAGCTCCAACAGTTCAACTAAAGACCCATGACATCAACCAGGTACTCTCCCAGCTTTGGGATAGAGGTATGCGTCATGTTCTTGTTGAAGGTGGAGCAGAACTTGCTAGTGAATTTATCAAGCAGGGTCTATTCGATGAGATTTTGATTTATCAAGCACCTCTATTAGCAGGTGGAACTAACGTTGCTGTGACTGACATCGGTATCAACACCATGGCAGATGCTTTGACCTTGGAGTTTGTTGAAGTCAAGCAGCTAGGAGCTGATTTGTTTATTAGAGCTATTCCGAAGGAGAGAAACTAATGTTTACCGGAATCATTGAAGAACTAGGTGAAGTAGTTGCTATTGAACACCAGCCTGATGCTATTAGGTTGACTATCAAAGGACCTTTGGTAACAAGCGATATCAAGCGTGGTGACTCTATTGCCTGCAGTGGAACCTGCCTCACAGCAGTGGAGATTGAGAACGGCACATTCTGTGCTGATGTTATGCATGAAACCCTTAGGCTTACTAGCTTGGCTGATGTGAAGGTTGGCGATCCAATCAACCTAGAGCGTGCCATGACCATGCAGACCAGATTCGGTGGTCACCATGTGCAAGGACATGTTGATGGTGTTGGCGAGTTTCTATCTCGTGAACCTAGTGAGAACTGGGACTGGGTTCGAATCTCTGTCCCTAAAGAACTTATGAAATATGTAGTACTCAAGGGTTCAATAACCCTTGACGGTATTTCGCTAACTGTAAATGAAATGGGTGAAGACTTTGTTGGACTAAGTCTTATCCCAGAAACCCTAAAACTTACCACCTTGGGCTATAAGAAGCCTGGTGACAAGATCAACGTTGAAGTTGATGTAATGGCAAAGCACATAGAACGATTACTAGAGATGAGAAATAACTAATGGCACTATCAACAATCGAGCAAGCATTAGATGCTTTACGAAACGGTAAGCCGGTTCTAGTAGCAGACGATGAAAACAGAGAGAACGAAGGCGATGCAATCATCGCAGCTCAGTTCGCAACTACCGAGTGGATGGCGTGGCTAGTCAAGCACACCACTGGTTTCCTATGTGCGCCTATGGAAGATGGCAAAGCTAACGAGCTAGAGCTTCCACTTATGACTACCGATAACCAAGACCCGCATGGCACTAACTACACAATTACCGTAGATGCTGCTGCCCGTGAATCAACTGGTGTATCAGCTAGTGATCGAGCGCTAACTGCAAGAACTTTGGCAAGTAACTCTTCTGGTCCAGAGTCATTTATTAGACCAGGACATATTATTCCACTTCGTGCTCACCCAGAGGGAGTGCACGGACGAGCTGGACACACCGAAGCAGCAATTGATTTACTAAAGCTTGCAGGTTTAGAGCCGGTTGCCATTATCGGTGAGATGGTTACTAAAACAGGTTCCATGATGCGCTTACCTGAACTCATTGAGTTTGGTGCAACGGAGAATCTTCCTGTTGTGACAATCGCCCAATTAGTTGAGCACCTCACTTCTAACAACATCATTCACGTTAACCGTGACAACAACAGAATTAGATTCGAGGCAGAAGCCAACATTCCAACTATTCATGGCGACTTCAAGGTTCGCGGCTACTACGACATCAAGACTGGTGCAGATCACGTCGCTATCATCAAGGGTAACCCAACCGGTGAAGACGTTCTAGTTCGTATGCACTCAGAATGTATTACTGGTGAGGCCTTTGGTTCTTTGAAGTGTGAGTGTGGACCTCAGTTGCAATATGCACTAGACATGATTGAAGCTGACCCTAAGGGTGGAATTGTTATTTACCTAAGAGGTCAGGAAGGTCGCGGTATTGGACTTCTGAACAAGCTCAAGGCTTACGCACTGCAAGAAAAAGGCTTAGACACAGTTGAAGCCAACCTAGCCCTTGGTCTTCCTAGCGAAGCTAGAGAATATGGCGCAGCATCATCTATCCTGCGTGAACTAGGTGTGAGGAGTGTTCGTCTGATGACTAACAATCCAGCCAAGGCTAACTTCCTAACCGATGATGGCATTCCAGTGAACTCTTATGTTCCGGTAATTGTCGGAGAAGCTATCCAAAACCTAGGTTACCTAGAAGCAAAGAGATCAAAGATGGGTCACCGTCTTCCACAAATAATCGCAGAGATGGATAAGTAATGGCAGGCCACGCACCGAAACTAGAAATAGATGCATCTGATCTAGCGGTAACGATTCTGGTTACCAGTTGGCATACCGAGATTACAGACGCACTGCTTGCAGGAGCTGAACGATCTCTGAAGAATGCCGGTAACGATCTCTACACCATCGTTAGAGTGCCAGGAGCATTCGAATTACCACTTGCTGCCAGATGGGCTGCTGAAGATGATTCCGATGTGATTATCGCTCTGGGTGTTGTTATCCAAGGTGAGACACCTCACTTTGAGTATGTCTGTAATGCTGCAACAGACGGTCTAACCAAAGTTCAGTTGGATTATGGAGTTCCTATCGGCTTTGGTTTACTAACTGTTGATAATGCTCAGCAGGCTCTAGATAGAGCCGGATTACCGAATAGCAAAGAAGATAAAGGTGCCGAGGCAGTTGAGGC
>JAPLAJ010000102.1 GCA_026393335.1 Rhodoluna sp.
AACGGTTACCAGCTGAGTAAACAAGGTTTACTGGAGCTTCGAAACCAGGAACTAGACGACGGTAGCTGTTAACTGTTGGGTTAGTGAAAGCAAGCAAGCTTGGAGCGTGCTTTAGTAGTCCACCGATGTACCAGCGAGCCATGTCTGATAGACCTCCGTAGCCGTTCTCGTCATAGAACAATGGCTTGCCATCTTTCCATAGTGACTGGTGAACGTGCATACCTGAACCGTTGTCACCCATAAGTGGCTTAGGCATGAAGGTAGCTGTCTTGTTGTAGTTGTATGAGGTGTTCTTCACGATGTACTTGAACTTCAAAACATCATCAGCTGATTGAACAAGTGTGTTGAATCTGTAGTTGATTTCACACTGACCAGCAGTTCCAACTTCGTGGTGGCTGCGCTCAACAACTAGGCCAGCCTTTTCTAGGTTTAGAACGATTTCGTCGCGGATGTCAGCTAGGTGATCTACAGGTGAGACAGGGAAGTAACCACCCTTGTAAGGTGTCTTGTTTCCTAGGTTACGACCACCATCTGATTCAGTCTCGCGAGCTGAGTTCCATGCACCTTCGATTGAATCAACGAAGTGGTAAGCAGTGTTTGACTTTGACTCAAAGCGAACTTCGTCGAAGATGAAGAATTCAGCTTCAGGAGCGAAGAATGCAGTGTCAGCAATACCTGTTGATGCAAGGTAAGCCTCCGCCTTCTTAGCAACCTGACGAGGGTCACGGTGATAGATCTCACCATTACGTGGGTTGTAGATATCGAAGTTGATGATCAGAGTCTTCTCAACACGGAATGTGTCAAGGTAAGCAGTTGTTACATCTGGAATCAACTGCATGTCTGATTCGTGGATAGATGCGAAACCTCTAATTGAGGACGCATCGAATAGCTGGCCATTGACAAAGAAGTCTTCATCAATCTGGCTTACCGGCAAGTTGAAGTGTTGCTGGACACCAGGTAGATCTGTGAAGCGAACGTCGAGGAATTTGACATCTTCATCCTTGATGAATTTGATGACCTCGGATGCTGATTTAAACATAGGGTTAGCCCTTCAAAGGTTTTTGGGATCGAGCGTTCCGTTACGCTCACATCAACTTTATAGGGCAGTTCCCTGTGTTTCGGCCAATCAATGTTTCGGGATTGTAAAACTTCTGAACCTACTGAATTCGGCGGGAAGCCCTCATCTTCATTGGGTCGATGCCCTTAGGGATTGGTAGGCCTGAACGGCTGTCAATTGAGGCCAATCTGTTCTGAACGGCAGCGATTTCAGCTCTGTTTAGGGATCTCTTGAGCTTAGAAATCTTCTTGTGAAGCTGACCCAGGGGCACACCTTCGCCGTCTTGAGCGCTGTAGAAAGTGTGCACTGTAACGCCAGTAGCGAGTCTTTGGACCTTGCGGCGCTCTTCCTCAAGCATTGCCTTGGCGCTTGTTTTAGCCCCTTCAGCCATAAGAACAACACCTGCTGGGCCAACGATACGGAAAACCATGTCCTTAGTTCTTGGATTTACTGCAACCGGCTGGTTGTTGCCCTTCCAACGTCTGCGGGTCAATGTGCCAACTGTGATTGAAATGCGACCTGGTTCGTTTTCGTACTTCTTGAAAATAGCTGAGTTAGCTCTTCTGGTCATGGTCAGTAGCAGGGTCAAATAACCAGTAACGATGGCAAGAATTGCCCAGATTACTATTCCAAGGAAAGCGAAGCCAGAAATAATTGATCCAAGGACGAGGATCACTAAGAATATTAGGACTCCGAAGAATATACCTAGCGGCATTGCCTTAGGGTCGACCTCTTTTAGGAACTTGACCTGCTCACGGAACTGAGAAAACAGTCCTTTGCCTTTAGGTTTGAGTACTTTTTCTTTTTTCGCCATTGTTCTGCCTTTTCGTCTTCTTTACTTTACCGCTTGGCTGAAGCCATCCTTGGCAGCAGCTTCGGCTAGATGTTGTAGATGCTCAGGGATCTCATCGCCACGCTTAATCATGCTTTGGGCCCAGAGTCTTCCTGCTCTGTAGCTGCTTCTAACCAGTGGACCGCTCAAGACACCGAGGTAACCCATTGATTCAGCTATTTCTTTGAGTTCAACGAACTCTTGAGGCTTCACCCAACGAGAGACTGGATGATGTCTGACTGTAGGTCGCAGGTACTGGGTGATTGTGATGATGTCAGTTCCAGCGTCGTAGAGATCTTGTAGGGCTTGAACAACTTCAGAGATTTCTTCACCCATACCAAGAATCAAATTGCTTTTAGTAACCATGCCAGCGTTGCGTCCTTGGGTGATCACATCTAAAGAACGGTCATAGGTGAAAGCAGGTCTAATCTGCTTGAAGATACGTGGAACTGTTTCAACGTTGTGCGCAAACACCTCAGGTTTAGCATCGAAGATCTTTTGTAGTAGTTCTGGTTTACCGGAAAAGTCAGGAATAAGAATCTCAACACCAGTACCAGGGGACTGTTTGTGTATTTGACGAATAGTTTCGGCATAAAGCCATGAACCCTCATCTGGTAGGTCATCTCTAGCTACACCTGTAACTGTGGCGTAACGAAGAGCCATCTTCTTCACAGACTGACCGACTCTTCGTGGTTCATCTGGATCTAGGTTCGCAGGCTTACCTGTATCAATCTGACAGAAGTCGCAACGTCTTGTGCACTGTGCTCCACCAATAAGGAATGTTGCTTCACGATCTTCCCAACATTCAAATATGTTTGGGCATCCAGCTTCTTGGCAGACTGTGTGCAAGCCCTCAGTTTTTACTAGCGAGTGCAGAGCTTGATACTCAGGACCCATCTTGGCTTTTGTCTTGATCCACTCAGGCTTGCGCTCGATAGGAGTTTCAGCATTTCGAGCTTCGACTCGAAGCATTCTTTTAGGTGCTACTGGCTCTTCGCTCATATCAGCACCCTTTCTATCTCAAGCAGTCTTCTTTGAATAACTTCAGCTGCCATAGCAGGAGTTACATCGCGTTTGAGCAACTCGCTTATCGTACTCGTAGCAGCGTCCTTGATGCCGCAAGCGATGATGGTTTCGTAAGGATCTAGAGAGTTATTACAGTTCAAAGCAAAACCATGCATGGTTACTTTCTCTGCTACCCGGATACCGATAGCTGCAATCTTCACATGGGTATCGCCAACTGGTGCCCAAACTCCAGATCGACCTTCAACTCGTTCTGTGTGTAGACCTAGGTCACTTATCGAATCTATGAGAACCTGTTCCAGCCAACGTACGTATCCGACCACATCGATTGGATCTGGTAAACGCATAATCGGATAGCCAACTAGCTGACCTGGTCCGTGCCAAGTGATTTTCCCGCCACGGTCAACATCTATAACAGGTGTGCCATCAACTGGACGCTCTTCGTCTTCAGTTCTTTTACCAGCTGTGTAGACACCATCGTGTTCCAAAAGTAAGACTGTATTTGGTCGTTCCCCACTTACTACCTGAGCATGAACTTCTCTTTGGATGTCCCAAGCCCGTTGATAGTCCACATAGTTGGGGGCTAAACCTAATACTTCGAAGTCGGGCATGACTCAATTCTAAATCCCATCCACAGGTGCAAAAGACCTTCAGTTATCCACTCAAACTAGGCATTGAGTCCCTTAAAGCAAACAATGTCTAAAACTAGTGAGATGTTCGCAGCCAGAAAGCCCTCGCTTCGGTACTTTGCGGTCATCGAAAGGACGCAAAGAAGCCTTATTGGGTCCACCTGGTTAGTGCGGGATAGAAGAAACCCGCTACGTAAGCAGTTCTTGTTTGTGCCTTCGCGGTTTCGTTCTTGGCCCATTTGGTTGAGCAGGCTAGAAATGATGGAACCGACTCCTACAAGACTTCGAAACGGAAGAGTGGCAGTTCTGCTTTCTGCTCCCGATGCCAAAAGAATCAAGAACGAACTCAAGAACAAAGCCAAAAAAGGAGTTCTCAAACTGAATGCGATGACTGGTTTTGAAAGTGATCAACCAAAGAGCAAGCTCCGCACGGTAATTCTGCCCGCCCTAGCAATTTTTATGTGTCTCTTATTCTTTGTTCCTAAAGAGCAATCCGCTGCGACGCAAGTAGTTAAGCAGATACCAAAAGAGAAACAAGAGATTGCATGTGCCAGTCCGATCCCATCTGGAGCGCAAGTCTTGGGCAAACTTGAAAAGTTTGGTTTGATTTACATTCAAGACCATAGATACAAAATAGCTAGCTTCCAAAGGCTAGGGGGATTAGCTCAGGTGAAGCTAAAAAGAGTATGCGACAAAACTTATCTGCGATTAGATCTTTGGTCCGATGGAGCTCAACTAAAAGTTGAAAAGGTTTATTAGAAACCGAAGTTTGCCTGGAAGTTAGCCTCTTCCAAACGAGACTTCACATCAACCAAGAAACGACTTGCATCGGCGCCATCAATGATTCTGTGGTCATAAGACAAGGCTAGATAGACCATGCTACGAATAGCGATACTGTCTTGACCGTTCTCATCAGTTACTACAACCGGACGCTTTGCAACTACACCAGTTCCTAAAATTGCTGACTGAGGTAAGAAGACAACAGGAGTGTCAAACAAAGCACCTCTAGAGCCAGTGTTGGTAAGAGTGAAAGTTCCACCTGATAACTCATCAGGCTTTAGTTTATTCTCACGTGTTCTAGCAGCCATGTCTGCGATCTGCTGTGCGATTACGCCAAGGCTTAATGTTGCTGCATCTCTAATAACTGGTGTTAGTAGTCCACGCTCTGTGTCAACAGCGAAGCTGATGTTTTCAGTGGCGTGGTAAACAATATTGTCGCCATCAATTGCAGCGTTGATCTTTGGGTGAGCTCTAAGTGCTTCAGCAGCTGCTAGCAAGAAGAACGGCATGAAGTTCAACTTCACACCAGTCTTTGCTGTGAATTCTGCCTGCACCTTGGTGCGAAGTTGCGCGATCTTTGTAACATCAACTTCAACAACGGTTGTGAGTTGTGCACTTGAAACCATCGACGCTACTGCTCTTTCACCAAGAACTTTTCTTAGTCGAGACATCGGCTCAACGGTTCCGCGAAGGGCTGAAGTTGTTGGAACGTGAGCAGCTGCTGGAGCAGCGCTTGTTGAAGCACCACTTGCAGCTACAACTACATCTTCACGGCGAATACGACCGCCGACACCGGTACCAGAAACAGTAGCTAGGTTCACTCCGGATTCGGCAGCTAACTTTCTAACCAAAGGAGTCACATAACTAGCATCAGAGTTTGTTTCAACGTGGGCAACAACAGGTGCTGCAACAGGCGTAGAAACTTGAGGTGTAAATACTGGAAGAGTCGGAGCGGCTACTACTGGAGCAACTACAGGAGGTGCCACAGGTGCAACAACTGGAGGAGCTGCTACAACAGGAGCTGCAACTACTGGAGGAGCTACTGGCGCTTCGGCTACTGGAGGAGTAGCTGCAGGTGCAGCACTTGCGGCAACACCATCGGCAACGATTGCAAGGACCGCTCCGACTAGAGCAACTTCATCTTCTTGCACAAGGATCTGCTGAAGGACACCTGCAACAGGGCTAGGAATCTCAGTGTCAACTTTGTCAGTTGATACTTCAACTAATGGCTCGTCGATTGCAACTGAATCGCCAATCTTCTTAAGCCATCTAGTGACAGTTCCTTCGGTTACTGATTCACCTAGGGCTGGAAGTTTTACTTCACTCATTTATTTACTCCTTGTAAGCAATCTCTAGTTTAGGCGTGTGCGTGTAGTGGCTTACCAGCCAAAGCCATGTGTGCTTCGCCAATGGCTTCGTTCATGGTTGGGTGGGCGTGAACTAGAGAAGCAACTTCCTCAGGGAATGCCTCCCAGTTGACGATAAGTTGTGCTTCACCAATTTGTTCTCCAACGCGAGAACCAATCATGTGAATGCCGATAATTGGACCATTGTTGCGGCGAATAAGTTTCACGAATCCAGCTGTTCCTAGGATCTGGCTCTTACCGTTACCACCTAGGTTGTATTCGTAAACAGAAATGTTGTCTTGGCCGTAAGTTTCGGCTGCCTTTGCTTCGGTTAGTCCAACTGATGCAATCTCTGGTTCGCTGTAGGTGACCTTTGGAATACCTAGTTCATCAATGGCAGCAGGTCTTAGTCCAGCAATCTCTTCAGCGATGAAGATACCTTGTTGGAAACCGCGGTGAGCAAGTTGCAGTCCAGGGACGATATCTCCTGCTGCGTAAACCCCAGGTACAGAAGTTTCTAGTCTCTCGTTGGTCAGAACGTAGCCACGGTCCATCTTGATGCCGTTTTCCTCGTAGCCAAATCCTGCAGTGTTTGGTCCACGACCAACAGCAACCAGCATCAGTTCGCCATCGAAGCTTTCGCCGTTTTCTAGAGTTGCAACAACACCGGTAGCGCTCTGCTGAACTCCTTGGAATCGAACTCCAGTTTTAAAGTTAATGCCGCGCTTACGGAACGCTCTTTCCATAGCCTTGCTAACGGAAGCATCCTCGTTAGGAACAAGAGTGGGAAGACCTTCAATGATGGTTACATCAGTTCCAAATGAACGCCAGATAGATGCAAACTCAACTCCGATAACTCCACCACCAAGAACAATCACTTTGCTTGGAACGAAGTCAAGTTGAAGAGCGTGCTCTGATGTGATTACGCGTCCTCCGATTTCAAGCCCTGGCAATGTCTTGCTGTATGAACCGGTTGCCAGAACAATGTTCTTGCCTGTGTATAGCTCGCCGTTGACAGAGATGGTTTTAGGAGCAACTAGGGATCCTTCACCTGATACAACAGTGATTTCTTTTGCAGAAACTAGTCCAGTAAGACCCTTGAATAAACGATCAACAATGCCATCGCGGTATTTGTTAACCTGAGGCATGTCGATGCCCTGGAAAGTAGCTTGAACTCCAACAGCGCCTGCGTCACGAGTCACATCGGCAACCTCTGCTGAGTGCAGTAAAGCTTTAGTCGGGATACAACCGCGGTGAAGACAGGTGCCACCTAGCTTGTCTCTTTCAATCAGTGCAACTGATAGGCCTAGCTGAGAACTGCGAAGGGCAGCGGCATAGCCACCGCTTCCGCCACCAAGGATTACGACGTCAAAATTGTGCTCGGCCAATTTAGCTCCTCAAAGCATGTTGTATTGAAAAAGGGGTCTTTATAAAGATTACTAGAAGACTATTTCTTCTGTTTCCCAGACATTTGCTCAGCAACGGTAACTAGGGTCCTGACCATTGAACCTGTAGCACCTTTGACTGCGTATCCGTAAGGAGCTAGGTCATTATTGGCAGCGGTAGCGAAGTCAAGGTGAGCCCAGTTCAGACGATCCTTACCCTTTGCTGAGGCTAACCCAACGAATTCTCTGAGGAATAGACCTCCAACTAGCATGCTGCCAGCAGGATTACCCAAGCGAGAGTTCACAAAGTCAGCAACATCAGATTTGAGTAGGTCAAATAGCTCTTCGGCCAGTGGCATGTGCCAAACCAATTCTCCTGCAGCGCTTGCCGCCTTCTCAATGGCCGCTACAGCCTTATCTTCACCCATTAGACCTGTGTAGCGGTTTCCTAATGCGACTCTCGCACCTCCGGTAAGAGTTGCTATGTCAATGATTAGATCTGGCTTCAGTTCGGAAGCCAAGATCAAGCCATCAGCCATCACTAATCGTCCTTCGGCGTCAGTGTTGGTAACTTCAACAGTCTTGCCGTTTCTGAAAGTTATGACGTCGGTAGGCCTAGTGGCTGATCCAGAAGGCATGTTCTCAGCGATACACATGAAAGCAGTTACCTTGATTGGCAAACCTAGTCTTGCAATTGCCAATGTAGCTTGGGCAATGGTTGCAGCTCCAGCCATGTCGTACTTCATACCAAGAATTCCAAGAGGTGGCTTAAGCGAGATACCTCCGGTATCGAAGGTGATTCCTTTACCGACTAGAGCAAGGTGTGACTTTGCCTTTGCAGGGGAGTAAGTGATCTTTACCATTCTTGGACCGCGAACTGAACCTTGGCCTACGGACAGAATTCCGATGCACTTTTCTTTTGCTAACTTCTTCTCGTCCCAGATCTCAACTGTGACTCCTGGGATCTTTGACTGAGACTTAACGATCTCTGCAAGTTTTGCAGGATACAAATCGTTGCCTGGAGTGTTGACTAGGTCTCTTGTTGCGTTAAGTGCATCTGAAAGTATTCTTAGTCGATCGAGATCGCTCTTAGATACAGACTTGCTCGAGACCAAGTGAACAGTCTTGAGAGTTGCAGATTTGCTGCCGCTTGATTTGTACTTAGTGAATTCGTACTGAACTATTGCAATACCTTCTAGTAAAGCAAGTGCAATTTCAGATGAAGAGATTGGAATGTCAACAGTGATGCTCTTGGCATCTTTGAATGCACGTCCAATAGCGCCTCCAATTTCACGGGCCTTAGAGTGATTGTTGATGCCATCGCCAATTCCCACAAGGCCAACCACACTGCTTCCAACACTCAATCTTGAGGTTGCTTCAGAAGCACCTGATACTGCCAACGCCTTTAGATTAAGAGTCTTCAAGCCAGCTAGCTTCGCTGCTGAGCCTTGGAGTTTAGGTTCTTTACCGTCAAGACCAACGGCGTAAACAGAGATTGAATCGGATGTTGCTTTAGGAGCTACATTGCTCACTTTGTAAGAGATAGAAGTCATAGACACCATGTTATCCACGCGAAAGTAGAATAGAGACATGGCACAGCCAAATTCTCTCTTCACCTTCGTAAACTCAGAGGTTTTAGTCCCTGAGGGGCTTCACCTATTTGCTTCAATCTCGGGTTTCACAGACGCTGGTTCTTCACTGCAGCAAATCTCTGGCCACATACTCGCAAACCTTGAGTTCGAGACAATCGCTGTTTTCAACAATGATGAATTGCTGGATTACAGATCCAGAAGACCGGTGATGTTTTTCGAGCAAGACCACATCGAGGACTACCAGCCTGCGACCTTATCTTTGCAACTTGTAAGCGATGAGGTGGGCACCCAGTTCCTCTTTCTAAATGGCTATGAACCAGATTTCAAGTGGGAGGCTTTTGCCTCTGCGGTTGAACAGCTCTTTGCCGTTCTTGCAATCGAGGACATGACTTGGCTTCATGCGATTCCCTTCCCAATTCCACACACAAAGCCAGTGGGTGTAACTGTATCTGGCAACCAAAAGGATGTCATCGCTGAGTACTCAGAGTGGAAGCCTAGAACTCAAGTGCCTGGCAACATCATGCACCTGCTTGAATACAGGCTTACTCAAGCAAATATTCCAAGCACCGGCTTCGTGCTTCTAGTACCGCACTACTTATCTGATTCAGAGTTCCCTCAAGCAGCAGTTGCAGGACTGGAACTAATTAGTAGTCATCTTGGTTTAGTTTTTCCTACTGATGACCTTCGCGATGAGGGAGATGCCTTCCTACGCAGACTCACTCAGCAGATGGCTGAGAACCAGGATCTAGCCAGAATGGTTGAGAATCTTGAGTCAAGTTTTCAGAATGAAAGATCGGCAAACGGTTTAGGTTCAGTTAAACCTCGCGAGCGAGCAATACCTGACGCTGATGAAATTGCCGCTGAGCTTGAAGGATATTTAGCAAGCCACCAAAAGAACAAATTAGATAACGAAGAGGAACAAGACTGAAGCGTTCACCAACGCTGGTTCTCTCTGTTGCAGGCCTGGCATATTTTCTCGCTGTCACACAAAGATCATCTTTGGGTGTTGCCACCCTTACAGCAACCGAACGCTTTGAGACCAATGCTCAACAGTTAGCAACTCTCGCAGTATTTCAATTAGTGGTTTATGCAGCCATGCAGATACCTGTTGGGATCCTGCTTGATAGATACGGAGCGAAACTACTTCTATCCATTGGTGCAGGCATCATGGCCATCGGACAACTTACTGTTGCTTTCGCTCCTTCACTTGAATATGCAGTACTTGGAAGAATGCTGGTTGGCTTGGGGGACAGCTTCACATTTATTTCAATGATTCGAATGATCAACGGATGGTATTCAGGGGCAAAGGCATCGAAGATGCAACAGTATGTCGCCACCATCGGTCAAACCGGTCAGTTCTTCTCCGCTGTGCCTTTCTGGTTCATGCTCGAGTCTCTCGGTTGGCAACCAGCGTTTTCGATTATGGCAGCAGCATCTCTTCTTGCACTTCTGTTACTGATAGCTTTCACCTCCAATGAACCAACCAGTGCCAAACATATTTCTGCACAGACAATCTCACTGCGTAAAGCGATTGACCAGCTTGTACAGAATGTGCGAAACCCAGGAATACGCATGGCTTTTTGGACGCATTTTTCAACTCAACCGACAACAACTTCAATCGCTTTACTGTGGGCAGTTCCATATCTTGTTACAGCAGAGGGAATGTCGCATGAATTTGCAGCGCTTACCCTTACATTGATGGTTGTCTTTGGTTTTGTAACTGGACCGATCATTGCTGAGATTTGTGCAAGAGCACCTCAGTATCGAGCGAGACTTGTTTACTCGGTTGTAGCGCTTACAGTTGCTTCTTGGCTGGTCTTGTTGCTTGTGCCTGGTAAGGCATCTTCGGGACTACTTTTAGCCTGCTTCTTGTTGATATCTATTGGAGGACCGGCGTCCATGGTTGCCTTTGACTTCTCAAAGGATTTTGCACCCAAGGAGAGACTCGGTTCGGCCAATGGATTCGCAAATGTTGGTGGTTTTCTAGCAACCTTCGTGATGATGTATTTGACTGGATTGGTCATTGATTTACTGCATGATCCAGCATCGGGGCTAGATAGATACAACGTAGATAGCTTCAGATGGGGTTTTGCAGCCCAATTCTTGGTAATTGCTGTCGGAATCACCTTCTTCACCATTGAAAAGCGTAAAGCGACCCAGATCCATAGGGTTTAGGGAATAGTTAACTGTTCATCTATGTTTCATCCACTGGTACTACCAATTGGCTCTGTTGTCCCGAAAATTAGGAACTTAGTGGCATAATCGAAGCAAGACCCAGTCATTTCTCTCGATTTGACATGGGTCTTCGTAATGCCCAAAATTTCGTAACGGTCAACCTCTAAGAAACTGAAGGTTCTCATGGCTTTAAAACCGACTAAGACTTCCGCCGCAGCTGCGTCGAAGAAGGCTGTCGCGCCTAAGGCAAAAGCAACGGCAAAAGCGACAAGTGCAACAACTAAAGGAAAAACAATCAAATCTTCAACAACCAAAGCCGTTCCAGCTAAAGCTAAAGCAACAGAAGCTAAAGCCAAGCCAGTCGTAAAAAAGCCAGTTGCTAAAACTGTTACCAAGCCTGCAAAACCTGCAGTCAAGGCAGCAGTCAAAACCGCGAAGCCGGCAGTAAAGGCAACAGCCAAGAAAGTGGTTGCCAAGCCAGTAGCAAAGAAGCCAGCGAAGCCAGTTGCTAAAACTGTTGTAAAAGCTAAAGGTAAGGCAGTAGCTAAAGCAGAAGCCAAGCCAGCTGCAAAGGGAGCCGTCAAAGCGCCTAAGAAGATCACATCAACTAAGGGCATTCTTCCTGAAGGTTTAGATGTTGATGATGAAGAAGATGATTTAGATCCAGAAGCAATCGTTAGTGAAGCCGAAGTAAATGTAATTGTTGCAGACATCGAAGAGGTTATTCCTGAAGTTGAAGAAGATGAAGATCAACCAGTAGTTCCTGAAGGAGCATTGGTTATCTCCAGCAAAGAAGAAGATGACATTCAGGTTCAAAGCACCAGCATCACTGGAGCAACTGCTGACCCGGTTAAGGATTACCTCAAGCAAATCGGTAAGGTTGCGCTTCTAAATGCAGAACTAGAAGTTGAGCTTGCCAAGCGAATTGAAGCAGGTTTGTTTGCAGAAGAAAAACTTGCAACAGACAAAAAATTGAGCAAAGACATGGCCCGCGATTTGAAGTGGGTTGTGAAAGATGGTCAGCGAGCAAAGAGCCATCTTCTTGAAGCTAACCTTCGTCTTGTGGTGAGCCTTGCCAAGCGATACACCGGTAGAGGAATGCAGTTCCTAGACTTGATTCAAGAGGGAAACCTTGGTCTTATTCGAGCAGTTGAGAAGTTCGATTACACCAAGGGATATAAGTTCTCAACTTATGCAACCTGGTGGATTCGCCAAGCTATTACAAGAGCAATGGCTGACCAGGCTCGCACTATTCGTATCCCAGTTCACATGGTTGAAGTTATTAACAAGCTTTCACGTGTACAAAGGCAGTTGCTACAAGATCTTGGTCGCGAACCAACTCCTGAAGAACTAGCTCGTGAACTAGACATGACTCCTGAGAAGGTCGTCGAGGTTCAGAAGTATGGTCGTGAACCTATCTCGCTATCTACACCTCTTGGTGAAGACGGTGACTCAGAGTTCGGTGACCTAATTGAAGACACTGAAGCGGTTCAGCCGGCAGATGCTGTTGCCTTTAGAATCATGCAGCGTGAAATCGAGAGGCTGTTGGATACTCTGACACCTCGTGAAGCTGCTGTCATTAGAAGCAGGTATGGAATCGGTGATGGCGTCATGAAGACTCTTGATCAGATTGGCGAGGACCACGGAGTTACTCGTGAACGTATCCGTCAGATTGAAGCGAAGACTATGTCCAAGCTAAAGCACCCTTCTCGTGCTCAATGGCTAAGAGACTTCATCAAAGAGAGCTAGTCCTTGCGATATTTGCCAGCTTTACTTATCGGTCGCCTGGCTCGATTCGCTGTTCGATTGATAAGGCCTGGTGGCGGTTCTGCTCTTCCTGGTTTGATTGTTAGCAAACTCGCTCCGAAACTCGTCTATAAGACACTCAACGGGTTTAAGGATGGCTTAGTTGTCATAACCGGCACTGCAGGCAAGTCAACAACTACCAAGATGGTTGTAGCAATTGTTAAGGCGCACGGGGTCGAAGTATTTACGAACCCTTCTACTGCGAATATTGAACAAGGATTCTTTAGCACAATAATTCGACATGGAAATATCTTTGGCAAAGTTCCAGGTTCTATTGCAATTCTTGAGATGGATGAAGCGCACGCGGCTCAAATCGTCAGCCAGGTAAAGCCAAAGACATCCGTGATACTAAATGTGTTTGAAGACCAGCTAGACAGATTTATAGATCCGGCACTGGTTCGTGAGAAATTAGCTCTTGTTGCCAAAGCAACGACAGGAAAAGTTCTAGTAAATGCAGATGACCAGAACTGTCTAATGATCGCAGCAAACCTAAAAGGTCGAGTCGATTATTTTGGTTTAGCAGAGGAGATAACTAAATCAAGTTCGAGTGCCATGGAGTACGCCGAAACGTATCTACCGAAGATCGCAACACCAGCAGTTACCAATAAAGTTTCGAGCCAAGACGGTAAAAATGTCGAGGTTGAAATCTCAGGGCAGAAGGCGTCCTTTGAGCTGCCAAGCAGAGGAAATCACTTCGCACTTGACGCCGTTGCCGCTTTGGCCTGTGCCCAAGAGATTCTAGGTAGCAAGTTTGATCTGACCTTTGCCTCGAAGGTTCTAAATGAGCTTCCTCCGGTATTTTCTAGGGGAGAGGTACGAATCGTCAATGAAGAACCTTGCGAATTCATCTTGGTTCAGAACCCAATAAGCATGCAACTAAATCTAGATAGCTTACCAACCAATCTAGACCAGGTCTTCTTCGCCATTGGAAGAGATGTGCATGATCCTTCGTGGATGTGGA
>JAPLAJ010000128.1 GCA_026393335.1 Rhodoluna sp.
CGAAGACTAACCTTGGCAGGCTTGAAGTTCTGGCGCAAAAAGGACCAAGCGGCCGATCAAGCTGTTGCAGTTGAACCAGAGGTCATAGAATCCGAAGAAGTTCTAGAAACTCAGATACCTGTTGCTGATGTAATCACGCCTCAAGAGCTAGTTAAAGTTGAGCTTCCTAAGAGAAACCTAAGCAAAGGTTTCAAAGCTGTTTTCTCAAGAATCAAATTTGATGTTGAAAACCTCGAAGAACTAGAAGACGTTCTTATTCAAGCGGACTTTGGAGTAACAGCTTCAGAAACTATTGTTTCGGAAGTGAAAGCAATGGCCAAAAAGTCAGGTGCTAAAACTGAGACTGAGCTCAAGGGAATTCTTACTGAACTTCTAACCCAGAAGCTCTCAAGAACAGATGCTTCGCTAAATCTTGATTCAGGCAAGCAACCATATGTGATTTTGGTGGTTGGTGTAAACGGTGCAGGTAAAACAACAACTATTGGTAAGTTAGCCAACTACCTAGTTGAAGGTGGAGCGAAGGTAACCCTAGGAGCTGCCGACACCTTTAGGGCAGCAGCTGTTGAGCAGCTAGAGACCTGGGCTAGTAGATCTGGTTCTGAAATAGTCAAGCCGGTATCTGAAGGTCAAGACCCAGCTGCAGTGGCCTACGAAACCGTTGAGCGAGCCATTGCTAATGGCAGCGATGTGTTGATTATTGACACCGCCGGAAGACTGCAGAACAAGCAAGGCCTAATGGATGAACTTGGCAAGATCAGAAGAGTAATTGAAAAGCAGTTACCTATAAGTGAAGTTCTTTTAGTGCTTGATTCAACCACAGGTCAAAACGCTATGACTCAGGCTAAAGCTTTTACTGAAGTGGCTTCAGTTACAGGTATTGCACTAACTAAGTTGGATGGCAGTGCCAAGGGTGGAATTGTTTATGCCATCCAAGAACAGTTGAATATTCCTGTCAAACTTGTAGGTGTCGGTGAAGGCATCAATGACTTTGGTTTCTTTGATGCTAAAGATTTTGCAATTGGTTTAGTAGGTGAGTACTAGTGTTTGGGAATCTTTCAGATCGTTTAGTAGAAACGTTCAAGGGTCTTCGTGCCAAGGGTAAGTTATCCGCTGCTGACATCGATGCAACCCTTAGAGAAATCAGAAAAGCATTACTCGATGCCGACGTTGCATTAGAAGTAGTTAAGACTTTCATCGCTGCTGTTCGTGAGCGAGCACTGGGGGATGAAGTATCAAAGGCGCTAAACCCAGCACAACAGGTTGTTCAAATTGTTCAAGAGGAACTCATTGTTATCTTGGGTGGGGAAGCAAGAAGAATCCAGTTTGCTAAGAACCCACCAACAGTGATTATGCTCGCTGGTCTTCAAGGTTCTGGTAAAACTACCCTTGCTGGAAAGCTGGCCAAGTGGCTCAAAGACCAAGGTCAAACACCACTATTGGTGGCCTGTGACCTACAAAGACCTAATGCTGTGAACCAACTACAAGTAATGGGTGAACGAGTTGGTGTTCCTGTCTTTGCTCCAGAAGTAGGTAATGGCAAAGGTAACCCGGTCAGCGTTGCTAAAGATTCAGTCAAGCACGCTAAGCAAAAGCAGTTCTCAGTCGTCATCGTTGACACCGCAGGTCGTCTAGGTGTTGATGAAGAACTAATGAAGCAAGCAAACGACATCAGAAAAGCAACTGATCCTGATGAAGTTCTTTTTGTTATTGACTCAATGATTGGTCAAGACGCAGTCAATGTTGCCAAAGCTTTTGAAGATGGTGTTGGCATTACAGGTGTGGTTCTCACCAAGCTTGATGGTGATGCTAGAGGTGGAGCTGCTTTATCAGTGGCTCAAGTAACCGGCAAGCCAATCCTGTTTAGCTCAACTGGTGAAGGCATGGATGCCTTTGAGCCTTTCTATCCAGATCGCATGGCTTCAAGGATTTTGGATATGGGAGATATTCTCACCCTTATCGAACAGGCTCAGAAATCCTTTGATGAGCAAGAAGCCCTTGTCATGGCCGAGAAGATGGCCAAAGATGCTTTCACCTTGGAAGATTTCTTAGACCAAATGCAACAGCTTAGAAAGATGGGCTCTCTAAAGAGCATGCTTTCAATGATGCCTGGAGCTGGAAAGCTCAAAGGTCAGCTAGATAACATCGATGAAAAAGAGATAGATCACACCGAAGCAATCATTAGAGCAATGACTCCTAAAGAACGTCGTGATCCAAAGATTCTCAATGGTTCAAGAAGGCTTCGTATCGCTAAGGGTTCAGGTATGACAGTTACCGATGTGAACTCACTTGTGAACAGATTTGAACAAGCGGCCAAGATGATGAAGGTAATGGCTAAAGGTGGCAACCCAGGTATTCCTGGCATGCCGCAGGGGATGGGTGCTATGCCTCGACCACAGGTCAAGAAAGATAAGGGCAAGAAGAAGGCTAAGTCTGGAAATCCTGCTAAGCGTGCTGCTGAAATCTCTGGTATTGAACCTCCAAAACAAGGAAATTCAGGCTCAGCCTTCGGTTTAGGGGGATAGTTGGTTGCTCCTGCCGGTTATTTCTGGCACAATAGAGAGGTTGCCTGCAGCTTGACCCTCTAACCAAGTTGAATGGGCAACCCATTAGAGCTTTTATACCGAGTGTGCCCCCACGCTCACGGTTGATTGTTCGCCCCAATTCATAAACAGGAGCATTGTGGCTGTAAAAATCCGCCTTAAGCGTCTAGGAAAACTAAAGACGCCTCACTACCGTATCGTCGTAGCCGACTCACGTAAAGCACGTGACGGTCGCGTTATTGAAGAGATCGGTCGTTACGTACCAACTAACCACCCATCAATCATTGAAGTTAACTCAGAGCGAGCACTTTACTGGCTAGGTGTTGGCGCACAGCCAACCGAGCAGGTAATGGCACTTCTAAAGCTAACCGGTGACTACCAGAAGTCGAAGGGTGACGCATCTGCAAAGAACACCGTCCTACCTCAGATTCCTAAGGCAGTCTTCGAGTCAGATGCCAAGAAGAAGCCAGTTCTAAAGCCTCGTGAAGAGATCGTTGTTAAGAAGCAGGCTGACAAGGTTGCAGAAGACGTAGTCGATGCAGTTGTTGAAGCAGCAGTCGCTGAAGGCAACCTAGAAGACGTAGTAGAAGCTGCGGCTGAAGTAGTTGCTGAAGAAGCAGTTGCAGAAGTTGTAGAAGAAGCTGCAGCAGAAGCAGTTGCTGAAGAAGCAGCTCCTGCTGAAGCTGAAGAAACCAAAGAGGCTTAATACGTGTTATCCGCTGCGCTCGAACATTTAGTCAAAGGTATTGTTGATCATCCTGAGGATGTCAACGTCACTGAACGCTCAACCAATCGTGGAGATTTGTTAGAGATACACGTTCACCCTGACGACCTTGGACGTGTGATCGGGCGCAACGGACGCACCGCCAAAGCTCTGCGCACAATCATTAACGCTCTTGCCGATGGCAAGAAGGTGCGCGTAGACGTAGTAGATAACAATTTCTAAGCAGACCACCCTTCGGGTCGGTCGGTTATTAAAGGCCCACGGCCTAAAAGGTGCTATCAAGCTAGAGCTATACACCGATGCTCCCAATGAACGTTTTGTTCCTGGAGCCAAATTCGAACTTCAAGTTCCAGAAACATCCCCGTGGCATGGCAAATCAGTAACAGTCAAAGAAATGCGTATGTATAACGCACAGCCAGTGCTATTCCTTGAAGGAATTGAAACTAGGGAAGATGCCGAAACCCTTATCAAAGCAATTCTTTTGGTTGATCAAAACCTTGAAGAACTTCCAGTTGAACCAGATGCTTGGTATGACCAGCAGCTAGTTGGACTAAGCGTTATTCGTGATGGTGTTGAAGTTGGTTCTGTTGTTCGAGTTGAACACTTCCCAGCCCAGGACATGCTCATCGTTCTTACTAAGGACGAACGAGAGGTAATGGTTCCTTTTGTGAAGGCCATTGTTCCAGCTGTGGACATAGCCGCTAAGACAGTTACTGTCACTCCTCCTAATGGCTTGTTTGAAGAGATTGACGCTGAATAATGAAGATTCAGGCTGTAACAATATTCCCTGAGTATTTCTCAGCACTAGATATCTCTCTACTGGGTAAAGCTCAGGAGAATAA
>JAPLAJ010000135.1 GCA_026393335.1 Rhodoluna sp.
GTCCAGCAAGACTAAAAGCTATTGCAACAGATGTTCTGAACAAAGCACACACTCTAGCTAACTCTCTTAGTGCAGCAGGGTTAGAAATATCAAAGGGTAACTTCTTTGATACCTTCACTGTCACAAACATCGATGCTCACAAGGTATACAACGCAGCAAGATCAAAGAACATCACAATGCTTGTTCTTGATGAGAAGACCATCGGTATCTCAATTGATGAAACAACTTCAAGAGAAACTCTTCAAGAAGTTCTAAATGCATTTGGTATTACTTCAGGCTTGACGGAAACCAAAGTTGATATTTCGCTTTCAAGAAAGTCTGATTACCTAACTCACGAAGTCTTCAACTCTTACCACTCTGAAACAGCAATGTTGAGATATCTAAAGCGTCTTGCTGATTACGACTTCGCTTTGGACAGAGGAATGATTCCTCTAGGTTCTTGCACCATGAAGTTGAACTCAACAACAGAGATGGAAGCTGTTACCTGGCCTGAGTTTGCAGGTCTTCACCCATTTGCTCCTAAAGAAGATGTTCAAGGTTATCTAGAACTAATTGGTCAACTAACTTCATGGTTGTCTGATGTAACAGGCTATGAAGAAGTTTCTTTGCAACCTAACGCTGGCAGCCAAGGTGAACTTGCCGGTCTACTGGCTATTCGTGGTTATCACCTATCTCGTGGAGACAAGCAGAGAAACATCTGTTTGATTCCTTCAAGTGCTCACGGAACTAACGCTGCCTCTGCAGTTCTTGCAGGTATGGAAGTAGTTGTGGTTGCTTGTGATGACAATGGAAACGTAGATGTTGCAGATCTAAAGAAGAAGATCGATACAGCCGGAGACAAGCTTGCTGCTCTCATGGTTACCTACCCAAGCACCCACGGTGTTTATGAAGAAGCCATCGTTGACATCTGTGACCAGGTGCATGCTGCAGGTGGTCAGGTTTACATCGATGGAGCAAACACCAATGCTGTTGTTGGTTATGCAAAGTTCGGTCTATTTGGTGGAGACGTCAGCCACCTAAACCTACACAAGACCTTCTGTATTCCTCACGGTGGTGGTGGTCCAGGAGTTGGTCCAGTTGCAGCTAGATCTCACCTAAAGGAATTCCTGCCAGGTCACGATAGAGCACAGTCATCACTTCCTAACTATGGACCTGTGTCAGCAGCTCCTTATGGATCAGCAAGCATTCTTCCTATCTCTTGGGCATACATCAGAATGATGGGTGCTCATGGTTTACAGAATGCAACAGCAGTTGCTGTTCTTTCAGCTAACTACATTGCTAAGAAACTAGATCACGCTTTCCCTCTTTTATACACAGGTAAGAATGGCTTGATTGCTCACGAGTGCATCATCGACATTCGAGGTATTACTAAAGACACTGGTGTTACTGGAGAAGATGTTGCTAAGCGTCTAATTGACTATGGTTTCCACGCTCCAACTATGTCCTTCCCTGTCGCTGGAACTCTAATGATTGAACCAACTGAATCTGAGCCTAAAGAAGAAGTTGATCGCTTCATTGATGCGATGCTAGCTATCAAAGCTGAGATTGATGAAGTGGCCTCTGGCAAGTATTCAATTGAAGAGTCTCCTTTGAGAAATGCTCCCCACACCGCCAAGAACATTGCAGCTGAATGGAACAGGAAGTATGACCGTGAAACAGCAGTCTTCCCTGCTAAACAGTTCAGAAACAAGTACTGGCCTGTAGTGAACCGCATTGATAACGTCTATGGCGATAGAAACCTAGTTTGTTCTTGTCCTCCGATTGAGTCTTTTGCTAATTAGTGAAAATTCACTGTGAGTCGGGTTTCAGGGCCGTCTTGGTGGCCTGAACTCTCAAGTAGAATCTAGCCATGACTACTCAATCAATGAATGTTCCTTTAGAAGTTTGGCTAATTACAGCCACAATCATCACGGCTGTAATCGTGGTCGACCTGCTATTTCAGCTAAAGCGCAAGGGTGACCCGTCGTTCAAAGAGTCAGCAATCTTTACCACTGTATTTTTAGCGGCAGCCATTGGTTTTTACTTCTTCGTGGATCAGGTCTGGGGTAAACCTTTTGGCAGTGAATACCTAGCCGGTTTTATCACTGAGTACAGCTTGTCTATTGACAACCTATTTATCTTCCTAATCATCTTCACCAAGCTTGCAGTTCCTGAAAAGGCAAAGCGTCAAGCTCTTACCATCGGTATTTTGATTGCTCTAGTACTTCGATTCATCTTCATTGCAGTAGGAGCAGTTGCTATTGCAAGATTCTCATGGGTTTTCTACCTATTCGGTGCGTTCTTGATTTACACCGCATACACACTAGTTCGCGACCACTTCAAGAAACATGGATCTGAAGATGCACCAGGTGGAAAGTTCATTGACTTCATCAAGAGAAGAGTTAACGTAACCGAGGAATATCACGGTTCGAAGATCTCGATTAAGCAGAATGGCAAGCGCTACTACACCCCGCTACTTTTCGCGATGATTGCTATCGGTAGCGCTGACTTACTCTTTGCTCTAGACAGCATCCCTGCTGTTTATGGTCTAACCAAGGAACCTTACATTGTCTTCACTGCCAATGCATTCGCTCTTCTTGGTCTTCGCCACCTGTTCTTCTTACTAAGTGGACTGCTTTCTAGACTTGTCTACCTGGGTATTGGGCTTTCTGTGATTCTTGCTTGGATTGGTGTCAAGCTAGTCATTCACGCATTGCACGAGAACGAGTTGCCATTTATTAACGGTGGAAAGCACTTCGAAGGCCTGCCTGAGATCAGCACCAACACTTCTCTAGGCGTGATTCTGGTAACCATCACTATTGCTACCGTTGCATCTCTAATCAAAACCAGAGTTAAGAAGTAGTGCTAACTCTTCCTAAAACAGACCTAAAGGTTTCTAACCTTTGCTTTGGTGGAAACGTTTTTGGCTGGACAGCAGATCAAGAGCAATCATTTGCTCTGCTAGATCTGCTTAGTGAGCATGGCAATAACTTCATTGACTCAGCTGATGTTTACTCTGCTTGGAAAGAGGGTAACCAGGGTGGCGAGAGTGAAACAGTAATTGGTAACTGGTTCAAGAAATCAGGCAAAAGAGAGCAAACAGTTGTTGCTACCAAGGTAGCAATGCTTGAATCTCGTAAAGGCCTAGGGGCTAAGAACATAGCTCTGGCTTGTGAGGACAGTCTTCGAAGACTCAACACCGATTACATCGACATCTACTATGCCCACAGCGATGACCTTGAAACAGATCTCGAAGAAACACTTTCTGCATTCAATGAACTAGTAACTTCAGGAAAAGTTAGATACATCGCTGCATCTAACTACACCTATGAACGTCTTGAGCTTGCTCTAAAGCTCAGCAAGGACAATAACCTTGCCAGCTACATTGCTTTGCAGAACAGATACAGTCTTGTAGCTAGAGAACCATACGAGTCTGATGGTGCTAGATCTGTTCAAGGCTTTGGTATCTCCGGTTTGCCATATTCAACTCTTGGCAGTGGATTCCTCTCTGGAAAATACAAAGAGGGTCAGAATGTAGACTCTGCTCGAGCTGTGGCTGTTGGCAATAACTACGCTAATCCTGAGAACTATGCACTACTAAGCCGAGTTGAAGAGATTGCCAAAAGACATTCAGTCTCAAACACTGCTGTTGCTCTTGAATGGCTTAGAAATCGACCTGGCGTGACAGTACCAATCGCTTCAGGAAGAACAGTTGAGCAATTGACTGCTCTATTGCAGAGCGTGAAACTAAGTTCTGAAGAAGTTGCTTACTTAGGCTAGGTTTGCTTCGATTGCTTCAATGATTGGAGCAGCATCAGGCTTGGTGGTTGGTCTAAATCTCTTGACCTCACCGTTTTCAAGAACAAGGAACTTCTCGAAGTTCCACTTAACATTTCCAGCGTTACCTTCAGCATCTACTGACTTAGTTAGCTCTTTGTATAAAGGGTGAGCGTTTTTACCGTTTAGCTTTGCCTTCTCAGTCATTGGGAAGGTTACTCCCCAGGTAGTTGAGCAGTACTCAGAAATGTCATCTGATGACTTTAGTTCTTGGAAGAACTGGTTGGATGGCACACCAACCACTGTGAATCCCTTGTCTTTGTATTTCTTCTGCATGGCTTCAAGGGTTTCATACTGTGGGCTAAGTCCACATCTAGACGCAACGTTGACAACCATGGTCACTTTGCCTTGGATCTCACCAAAGGTTTTAGTTGATCCATCGAGCATTACAAGTTCAATATCTTTTAGATTCATGCTCTAAGGCTACTCGATAGGGCCATTTTGCATGCATTGGGTATTTTCTTGTAGCCCAACGGGGATACACTCAAAGTAAGACAAAGGAAAAAACATGAAGTTAGCTGGAAAAGTCGTTGTAGTTACAGGTGCTGGTAGTGGCATGGGTCGTGAGCTTGCATTAGAGCTAGTTCGCAAAGGTGCCAAGGTTGCTCTTGTAGATTTCCGTAAGGAGACTCTTGCTGAAACAGCCGCTCTAGTTAAGGGCTTAGCTGGTACAAGTTCTGAGCATATCCTGGATGTTTCTGATGCTAAGGCAGTAGCTGCTCTCCCAGCTGACGTAACTAAAGCTCTAGGTGCTGTTGATGGTCTAATCAACAATGCTGGAATCATTCAACCGTTTGTGAAAGTGAATGATCTTTCTATGGATGATGTTAACCATGTAATGAATGTGAACTTCAATGGACCACTAATGCTCATCAAAGCATTTCTACCTGAATTACTTCAACGACCAGAAGCACACATTCTCAATGTTTCTTCTATGGGTGCTTATGCACCAGTTCCAGGTCAAAGTGTTTATGGTGCTTCAAAGGCAGCTATCAAGTTACTAACCGAAGGTTTGAGATCTGAACTTATTGACACCAAGGTAGGTGTAACAATTGTTTTCCCTGGTGCAATCGCTACTAATATTGCGGCGAACTCAGGCATGGCAGCTATGCAAGCAGATTCAAGTGCCTCATCTTTCCCAACAACTGCTGCTGATGTAGCAGCAAAACTTATGGTTGATGCAATAGAGAAGAGCACTCCACGAGTAGTAATTGGTAAAGATGCTAAGACAATGGACTTCCTATCTCGATTGAACCCATTGTTTGCTGCGAAGCTGATTTATAAGCAGATGGCTTCTTTACTCAAGTAGAGGTTTCTTTCAGATTCAGGTTCGTAATAACGAAGTAAGTATCTCGTTTATTCGTTATATAGATTAGACAAGGTTTGCCTTGAATACGAAATGAAATGATTTAAGCCATGAGACTAAATCGCCCATTTCTTTCAAGAGTTCCTGCTGTCGCTGCCACATTGGCCCTAGTCACAGGGGCGGTGGCATTTATTCCTTCTATAGCCTCCGCAGCTCCAACTGTGTCAAATACCCTATCGGTGAATAGCGTGGAATCAGGTGGCAAAGTCCTATTGTCAACGACCATGCCTATGGTGTCCTCTACGGACAACTCGACTCAAGAGGTCATTCAAACTATTGACCCAGCTAAGGTTCGATTAACCTCTCCTGATGATGTCATCGCACCAACTGGTTGGACTGTCAGCTACTCACAGGACGGTGTGAACTTCCTATCAACTCCTACCAATTGGGCTTCTGTTATAAAAGTGAAGGCAACTGGACCTATCAACTCGGCAGGTTTAACTGCTGAAGGTAAACAAATACTTTCAAGAAGCGTTCAAATCCCTGCAAACGGTTCAACTAGAACTGCCACAGGATCTAACGGCGATGGCTACGATGTTGTATTTGATTCACGCGGGTATCTGTTCAACACATACCACCACGGTTCACCTTCGGCAACAGACTGTCGTAAGAGAATCGATGGAACTACCTGTGGATCTAGCTGGCCACTGAGCCTCACTACTTGGGGATTCGTCTCAAACGACCGCCCGTCAAACTTTGTTGACAATGTAAACAACCATCTTTGGTTTAATACGGCTGACGCAAGTGGGCCTGGTTACATGTGTATTGACATCAACGTCATCAACTCACCTAAACCATGCGGTGGATCAAAGGCAACCGCGTATCACCCAGTGCTAACTGCCGCTGCAGGTACAACAGCATATTCATCCACTAATCTCGTTGAATCAAACGGAATGCTATTTAGTTGGGCAAACACTGCTGGAGTTCTAACTTGTATCGACTACCTAGCCAATGACGGTCTAGGAGCCGATTGTGCAAAGGAGCTTCCCTCAACTTCAAGAGTTCCGGTAAATCAAGGTGATGGTGTACAAAACCTTATTAGCTGGCGCGGGCTGGTAATTGGTTACCAAGCAGATACAGCTGCTTGTGTTGATAGTAGGACCCTAGACACTTGCGCTGGATGGCCAAGTGCGGATCACAAATTTTCTACAACACAAACAGCCGTTTATATCGAGCCTGACGCTCAGGGAAATCAACTCGGTGTCTGTTTCCACCCATCTGCAACTTGTTTTAACTACGCAGGAGCTACATTCAAAGCTAATTCAACTTTGCACAGTCAAATGAGTAAGAACTGGTACTACTCGAACGAAGGTGTGACCTCGGGATCCAAGGTCATTTATAGCGATGTATACACATCAGGTAACTTGTGGTGTTTTGACGTTGCAACCAACGCTGGTTGCGCAAAGTGGAACGACAGTGGCATCGCTGGTTACAAGTACGTGCCAAAGGTTTACACTCGCCAATTAGACCCTGCTAACCCAAATTGTTTATGGACTAACGGCGATGATGGCGTCATCAGAAATATTGATATCACATCTTCTGATTTCGGCTGTCCTTCACCATCTCCTAGATCGACTTTCGATGGTGCTTTGCTTGTTCCAAGAATGGCTTGTGATGCAAGCGTGAGCCTGGCTACATATAACAAATTTGTGCTAAGCAACGTTGTAGCTGGAACTGACTATGCTTCAGCGAGCTTGACCGTATTGGACAAAGCAGGCGCGCCAATAGTTAGTAGTGGTAAGTCATGGCTAAGTATTCCACTTGTTGTAAATGGCGCTACTGCTACTGCGGACCTAAGCGGTCTAAGGGTATCTGATGCAGGCAATGACCCTACCTTTGTAATTGACTTTGTAAGTAGAGCAACAATCACAACTGCGGTCGGGACTATTTCTGTTAGTTCCGAAGCTGCGCAACTTTGTATGACACTAACAACAAAAGTTCTGTGCCCAAATCTCGTTCAGTACGTAACTCCAGTAGATGGTTCAACAACTTTTGCTGCAGCTGGTGTAACAATTAGTCAGGCTGGTGTGCGAACTACTTACACACCTGCAAACGCAACCCTTTCAATCAAAGCTCCAACAGGTTCACAATGTGGTTCGTTGGTATCGGGAACGGTCACGAACGGATCCTCGGGGCCTGCGATATCAGGGGTAAGAATTACTTTGAATGATGGTGTTACTGGAAATCCAAAACTTGGCTCGAATAACCAACCAATCACAACAACTTCAAATGCCCTAGGTGAATTTAGCTTTGGTTATCTAGAACCTGGAAGTTACAAAGTCAACTTTGCAGACTTAGACGCGGTTGGAGGGGTTGGAACGGGTGATGCAACTACAGCTCGTCTTTGTGCTGGAAGTGCGGTTACATGTGTGTCGACTGCATCTGTGAACTTCACGGCTCAGGCTTCTCTTGACTCACCAGCATTTACAACTACCGTTGGCAATAACCAAGCTATTCAGGCACTTTACACAGTTCCTGCGGATGCGAACGCTGACTCTCTCTATGTGGGTAAAAATACCGCAACTGCTTTAGATATTCTTGCGAATGACAGACCGACTACTGGAGCGGCTTGGAGTCAATCGACCCTAAAGCTTTGTTCTGGTACACCTGCAGTTTGTGCAACTACTGCCGTCACAATAGATTCTGCAGAGGGTACTTACAGCCTTAATGGCGCAGGTAAGGTTACTTTCACTCCCGTATCTGGTTTCACAGGTGTTGCTAAAGCAATTACCTATCAAATTTCAGATGACAGAGGACGTACAGATTCCGCAGTGCTAACCCCAACTGTGCTTGAAGCTCCTACTGCCAACAATGACACTCTTACCGGAGACTTTAGAGCTCCGATAACAGTTAACGTTGTCACGAATGACGCTGCAACTGCTGGAACAACCATTGATGCAGGCTCAGTCAAGCTTTGTGCTGTTGGAACAACAACGGTCTGTGCACTAACCTCAGTGACAGTAGCTGGTCAGGGAACCTATGCAGTTGCCTCGACCGGAGTAGTTACCTTCACACAGGTTGCAAACTGGACAGGCAACGCGAATGCCGTTACTTACGTGATCAAAGACGCTCTTGGATCACCTGCATATGCAACAGTGGCAGCAACAGTTCAAGCTGTAGCACCTGTTATCAATACAACTGCTTTACCAAGTGACCTAATCAACACAAGTTATTCACACACTCTTTCAGGTACTGCTGGTAGCGCAACTATGCCAGCGAGCCCTTGGAATGTCACAGGATTGCCAACAGGGCTTACTTACAACCCTTCCAATGGTTTGATATCAGGAACCGCAAGCGTCGCAGGAACATTCGATGTCACAATTCAATACACCGCGAATGATGGACGACGCGCGTTCAAGACCCTTCCAATCAAGATCGGCACAGCGCCAGTTATCACGAACGTAGTTGAAGTAGGTCAGACTAAGACTTGGCTCCCATATGTTCAGTTGAATCTTCCTATCGAACCGTTTGCGCTTACTGTGGCTCCTGGCACATTCCCTCTTGCAGCCACTGGTGCGTGGGCAATTACCAGTGGTGCTCTACCAACGGGTCTGACTCTTAATCCTGACACCGGTGTGATCACTGGAACTGCAACTGTTCCACAGATGAACAACAGTGGAATCGTGGTCTTTACAGTTACCGTTACCGACTCTATTGGGCTGACAGATACACATGTGTTTAATATTGACATCATGACACCGCCTACTATTACTACTGGTGTTTTGACATCTATTGCCGGAGTTGCAGATACAGAATCAAACTCATTTAATGCTGGGTCAATTTACGCCTATGCCTACTCAACACTTGCTGTCAACGGTGCATGGAGCGCTACTGGACTACCGGCCGGTGTCACCATCAACGCGAACAGCGGTGTGATGAGTGGCACTCCTACCACTCCTGGCATCTACACTCCGTTGGTGAAAGTAAGAGATAGTTACGGAGCCGTTGGTTCCAAGACTCTTACTTGGAATGTCATTGAACGACCTTCCGTGGCATCCACTTCTCTGCCAGTTGCTCAGATTGGTTTGGCTTATCCAAACTTCCTACTTGCAGCGACTAAGGGCACAGATCTAATTAGGACAACTGGAACAGCATGGAGCGCAACAGGACTTCCAACTGGACTAGCCTTGAATGCTACTACCGGCGCGATTACAGGAACAACTTCTGTAGCGCCAGGAAGCTTTAACATAGTTGTAACTGTATTTGACGTCAATGGAGTGGCTTCGCTTCCTAAGACTCTCATACTTACAGTTACAGGCCCAAGTGCTGTAACCACACCAAGCCCATTGGCTCAAGCTACAGCCAGATCAGCAATCCAGCCAATTAACCAAACTTTCACTTTGGCTACGGGTGCAAGTGTTCCTGCTACAGGAGCTTGGAGTTCGACAGGCCTACCTAATGGCTTGGTTATCAACCCAGATACTGGTGTAATCACGGGAACCCCTACCCTAGGTGGAACATACACAAATATCGTTGTGTCTTTAACTGATTCACTTGGATCAAAGAGCTCGAAGACATTGACCATGGTTATAGCAGAGCCACCATCAATTCTTGAACCGAGCCCATTCCGAGCAATCGTTCAGAATGTTGCTCTCACTGCAAATCAAATGGGGGTTCTGGCTTCACCTGGAACTGCAAACATTACAAGTTACGCAATCAAAGCGCCGGGTGTGATTCCTGCTGGATTAACTTTGAACGCAGCAACTGGAGCGATCACAGGAACCCCGACAACGATTGGTAACTACAGCTTTATTGTTGTTGTCACCGATGCTGCAGGTTTAAGCGACGAGAAGCAGTTTGCGCTCTATGTCGGTACAAAGCCAACCATCACCAACACAACAACTCCAGACCGAGTAACTGGAACTCCTGCAGTGGAACCACTGTCGACACAGGTTCCTATGTCACCTTTCACCCAGACAGCAGAAGTGGGAAGTTCACCTCTTCCAGCGACAGGTGCATGGTCTGCCACTGGTTTGCCTGCAGGGATGGTCATTAACCCCGACACAGGAGTGATCAGTGGAACTCCAACAGCTGTTGTTACGAATGCTTCCGTTGTTGTCACACTCACTGACAGCAAGGGGCTTACGGCTACCAAGACATACACAATCAGCACAATTGCCCCACCAACTGTGACAACTGTGAACCCAGCCGCGATGATTCTGAACTCTGCTATTGCAACTTGGACTCAGACAAAGACTGCTGGTACTGGTGCACTGCTAAGTGCAAATGCTTGGTCAGCAGTTGGTCTGCCAGCTGGACTCACACTAAATGCAACTACTGGTGCAGTGACTGGAACACCTACACTGTCTGGAGAGTTTGACGTTACCTTTACAGTCACAGACGTAAATGGTCTGTCTGGCACAAAGGTTGAGCAGGTAGTTGTTGCTGCTCCCCCAACTATCGCTACTGGTGCTGATCTTGGAATTGTTGCTCTCAACAGAGAGATGACTCAGGTCCCACAGATTGTAACTAAGGGCACCGGAAACATTCTTACAACCGATGGTTGGGTAGTAACCGCGCCAAACACTGGATTACCAGCCGGTATGTGGGTAAACCCAAACACTGGTCGAATCATGGGTATTCCAAGCGTTGCTGGCGTTCAGAAGTTCACTCTTAGAGTCACTGATGAATACGGCTTGAGCGCAACTAAGGAATTCACAATCACGGTTGTTACACCGCCAACCATAACTACCGCTGACCCACTTCCCATAGTAACTTCTGGTGTTGCAATGACACCTGTAACTTTGGCTGCAACCAGAGGTACTGGAACTATTCCAACAACTGGAACAGTTTGGACGGTTGATCCAACCACTCCTCTGCCTGCGGGTATTTCTCTCAATGAGGCAACGGGACAGCTAACCGGCACAGCCACACAGGCTGGACTGTATCCGATCAACTTCATCATCACTGATTCAAATGGTGTTAAGAACTCGAAGACCCTAACTCTTCCAGTGCTCAACGCTCCAAGGATTACTTCAGCAACTGCAGTAGCTCCTTCTGTAACTGCGTTACAGCCTGTTGGAAGAAACATCGTAATGACACCGGCTCAACTTGTTGCAGCGGAAGGTAGCTACCCACTTCTAACCGCTGCTGCTTGGAGCATCACTGCTGGTTCTCTGCCAGCTGGGCTAAGCATGAACACCACAACTGGTGTGATATCTGGAACACCTACAACACTAGGAACTTCAAACTTCACTGTGAAGGTAGTGGACCAGGCTGGCCTATTTGCCACAGCTCAATTCAGCATCTTGGTTGCAGCAGCTCCTACTGTTACAACTCCAAGCCCTGTTACCCCAACCGCGATTCAGGGAACTGCAATTAGTCCTGTTAGCCAAACTTTCACTTTAGGAGTCGGAGCAACAGTTCCTGCAACTGGTGCTTGGAAGGCAATTGGTCTTCCTGCAGGCTTGAGCATTAACCCCGACACAGGTGTTATCTCAGGTACGCCTACAGAGGCAGGTTCATTTGTAATTGGAGTTACCTTGACCGATTCAAATGGAGTCCCTGGAAGTAAGAATCTGAATCTGACAGTGGCAGCTCCACCAACTATTGAAACTCCCTTGACATTGCCGCCAACGGTTGCGAGTTCTGTAATGGATGCCGTCACACAGCTATTCACCCAAGGAACCTCAGCCATAGGCGCTACTGGTGCGTGGACTATTTCTAATGGAACCCTTCCTGCAGGATTAAGCCTCAACCCAGACTCCGGTCAAATCACAGGAACCCCAACAACTTCCGGTTCATACACATTCACTGTTAAGCTAACCGACTCCGTAGGTGCCAGCGACACAGCAACATTCAATCTCACAATTGTTGAAGCGGGGAAGAACCTAATTGCGTTCAACCTGCCAGCCAATGTAATGGATGGCGTTCCAGCCGATCAGCCAGGTATTACCCTTATCGGTAAAGCTGTTGATGCGATGAAGCTGCCAATTACATACAGCGCAAGCCCAACTGGTGTTTGTTTCGTTGACTCATCAAACGTGTTGAGGATTGTTTCTGGTGGAAGTTGTACAGTTAAGGCCTCAGCTGGTTCAGGGAACACCCTAGCCGAAGATTCTAAAACTTTTGTGGTTGAGAAGCTTTCACAAACTCTAAGTTCAGTATCACCAGGAGCAGTAATTCCTGGCGGAACCACTTTAGCTCCGGCTGCAACAGATGATCCTGCCGGCTTCCAGTTCATTGCTTCATCAAGTTCTGGTTTGACTCCGATTTACACATCACTTCACCCAGAAGTCTGTGACATCGATGAGGCAGGTTTAGTTATTTGGAATGCTGATCTAACTGTGCTGCCTAAAGTTGACACTGATTTTGTCTGTAACATCCAAATCTCTCAACCAGGTGATGGAAAATACAACGCAGCAGCAAACAGGGTGGTTGAACTTCGAGCAACTCACATCGAACCAACACCTCCTCCTGGCGGTGTTACACCTGAGAAGCCACAAGTTGCGGCACTGCCAGCTACCGGTGGCACCACTCCGATGCTTGGAAGCAACGCATTTACTGTCAAGGTTGATAACAAGAAGAAGACTGTCACAGTTCAGCCTCTTTCTAAGGGTCGCTGGATTGGCCCTATTTACGCTGACATAACTATCTCGTACACACCTAAGGGAAGTACAACTGGCAAGGTACAAGTCTGTAAGCGCAACTCTTTCGGTATCGCAGTAACTGATGCGAAGACTAAGAAGATAATTACACCAGCGCTTGGTGGAAACAACCTAGTTGTTCCGGAGGCAAAGCTCAACGCTAAGGGTCTAGCAGCTCTTATCAAGCCTTACCAAGCCATGTCGAGCAAGTACACCACTACAAAGATAGTTAAGGGTAAGCCAGTCAAATCTCCTGGTTACTTGGACTTCAAGAACTTCACCGGAGAGGCGACATGTGTTCTAGATAAGGATGCATATGCAGCTTGGAAGTCTGGGGTTCAAATCACAGCGAAGGCGAAGGTAACCAGAGATCGCCGTTGGCCAACTACCTATACTCGCTACAAGTCATACGACTGGAAGAAGAAGAGCAACAACGGCGTGATTTACCCAACAGTTGTTGATTGGACTCTAACCATCGGTTAGCTTCGGATTGAATCCAGGGGCGGGTTTTGAAAATAAAATCCGCCCCTTTTTCACTGATAGAAACTAAACAAACTTCGAAACATAACCAGATACTTGAATGCACGAAATATCGGATGTGATTACCTGATTAAATAAAGATTTCTGCTGTATCCAAATGGAAACTGTTCATTTAAGCGAACCTAATAAAAGTTAATATTTTCATAGTTTTACGCTTGTGTCATGACTACCATCTCTAGAATCACTCGTCGTTCCCTTGTAACCGCTATAGCTGTAGCTTCAACGCTATTGCTAGTTCTTGCAGCAGCGCAGGCATTTGCCTCACCTGCAATGACAAGCACCCTCTCAGTATCTTCTGTGGTTGCAGGCAACAAGGTTGATCTCACTACTCAGATACCTGCAGTGAGCACAACGGATACCTCGACTCAAGAGATTATTCAAAGTATTGATCCTGCCAAGGTGAGGCTAACCAGTGCAGCTGATGTGAAAGCACCTGCTGGTTGGACTGTTTCCTACTCAACTGATGGCACTACTTTCTCAGCAACTCCATCAAGCTGGGCTGCAGTAGTTAAAGTTAAGGCAATTGGAACCGTTATCTCCGGTGGAGTGACTGGAGATGGCAAGCAACTGTTCTCTACAACCACTACTGCTCCTGGAGCTGTTACTAGTGTTTCAGGTGCAATTAGATCTGGTGGAGATGGTTTCGTAACTACTTTTGATAGCCGTGGATATGTTTTCAACACTTACCACCGTAACTTGATGAACAGCTCCCTAGATTGCCGGTCAATGACCGATGGAACATTCTGTTCTAATGCATATCCGATGAACCTTGCAACATATGGTTTCAAGTCAAACATCGCTGCTACACAGACATTTGATGAAGTGAACAAGCACCTATGGCTGCCAGTTGCAGATAGCACCAAGGGAACTGGTTTCCTTTGTATAGATGTTTCAACAGTTGCAACCCCAGTTCTTTGTGGTGGTTCTACTGCAACTGCATTCAAGCTTGCTCAGGCTAGAACAGGAGCTACAGAGACTCACGTCTTCAACATCTTGGCTGCAGAGGGCAAAATCTATGCTTGGGATATCGTTGCTCCAAAGATTCTCTGCTTGGATTTCCTAGCCAACAACGGAATGGGTGAGCTTTGTGCTGCACCAACATTGACTGGGCTAACAGGCGCTACCCCAACTGGAATTGCCAATGCTTGGCCTAACATCCTGACTAACCTCGATGTTGCCTTTGGCAATGTTTATGGACAGTACGGAAACTACACGGTTTGTTTCAACGCTAAGTCACAAGCTCTTTGCCCTGGTTGGACAGCATACAATCAACTTGTCCAATCAACAGCTTCTTCAAACGTTGCCATGTACATGCAGCCAAATGCTGCTGGTGAGATCGCTGGTGTCTGTTTCACTAACGACAACAAGTGTTTCGCAGCTGACGGCACCAAGTTCAATGGAAACTCAACAGTTCAGGCTGCGATTACTAGCATCGCAACTGGAAGATTCCAAGGCTTCTCACAAACCTCAGGAAGCAAACTGGTCTTTGCTAACCAGTTCAACACGAAGCAAACTGGTCTTTGCTAACCAGTTCAACACTAACTCTTCTTTGTATTGCTATGACTATGCAACAAACGCTCCTTGTGGCAACTGGCCAGCTTCAACAAGCGTTTCAGGCATGGGTCAGCTGCGAGCCTATTCAGGAGGTTCTGACTGGAAGGTTTACACAATTGAAGCAGATCCTAGAAACAGTGACTGTATCTGGACCAATGGTGATGCTCCTGGAATCCTAGGTCAAGTTCAAGTTTCAACTGCAACATTTGGCTGTGCCATCAAATTACCAACTGCAGTATTCAAGCAAGCTGAACTAGGTAAGAGCCTTGCCTGTGATGGAGTATCAGGTGCAGGTTATGACAAGTTCACACTAGGTGGACTAGTGAAGGGCACTGATTACACATCAGCTAGTTTGACTATCACAAAAGCAAATGGTTCAGTCCTTGTTTCAGGAGGTCAGACTTGGTCAGGCATTGCCTTTAACTCTCAGAACTATGTTGATCTTCGCAGCATCAGCATGGCTGATATTGGCACAGGCGCTCAATTCAGTGTCGACTTTGTTGGTAAGAACAACGACAAGTCTTCAACTGGAACTCTTCTCATGCAGAGCACCTCAGCTCAGCTTTGTCTTTCTTTGACAGTGAACGTAATCTGTCCAACCACCACACTGGTTGGCACTCCAGACACCACTTACGTAAGCTTCGAAGCAACTGGAAAGATCACATCTTCAACTAATGAAGTGACAAACTTCTCAATCACTTCAGCATCCCTAACTGTTGCCCCACCTGAGGCTTCAGTGTGTGGATTCGTTCTAAACGCCGTGGTTGGGCGAGGGCAAGCCTCGCAAGCCTTCCCTGCTAACTATGTTGCTGTTGAAGGTGCCGTTGCTTTCTTGACTGACACTAGCGGCACAGTTCTAAATGATGCCAATGGTAACCCAATCAAGGCGACATCAGATGCTAGCGGAAACCTTTCCTTTGGTGTGATCAAGCCTGGTAACTATCAAGTTGCCTTTGCTGACTTCCCTCTTGTCAATGGCGTTGGTGCTGGAGATATTGCATCTACATACATCAGCCCTTACGGCTTTGTCACAGGACAAATCAACAGAACTCCGCAGAACCCTGATGCAAACTTTGCGACTATTCAAACCCCGCTAAGAACACCAACATTCTCTGGTACAGCTGCCGGTACAACTGTTGTGAAGGCTCTGTACATCATGCGTGGTGTTGGAGTAAATGACACTGTATCTGTAAAGTCTGGTGCTGCTACTCTTATCGATGTCAAGGCTAATGACACACCAACAACTACTGCTTCTTTCTCAACCAACTCACTAAAGATCTGTGCTACTGGAACAACAACTGGATGTAACCTAACAACCTTGACTGTTGCAAACCAGGGAACATACCTAGTTTCATCAGGTCAGATTCAATTCACACCGGTTGCTGGCTTCTCAGGAGCAGCTACCCCAATCACATATCTGATTGCTGATAACTACTCAGGAAACCCAACCATCACTGCAACCTTGGCTGCAACAGTAGTTCCTGCACCAACTGCAGTTGCTGACACTCTAAGTGGTAACACTCTTGCTCCTATCACTGTTGATGTGACAGCTAACGACACAGCAGCATCTGGTGCAACTCTGAGCAAGGCAAGCGTAAAGCTTTGTGCAAGCGGAACAACTACTGGTTGTGCTCTAACAAGCGTTGCGATAGCAGGTAAGGGAACTTACTCAGTATCTAACCTAGGTGTTGTCACCTTCACTCCTGAAACTGGATTCGTAGGTGCAGTTCCTGCTCTCACTTACTCAATCAACGACAGCATTGGTAGCACTGCTACAAGCACTGTTACAGCTACCGTTACGAACACTCCTCCAACATTGACTACAGCCGCGCTTGCTCCAGCTAAGTTGGGCATTGCTACGTCTTACGCTCAGACACTGACTCAAGGATCTGGAATCATTCCAGCAAGCAACGCTTGGTCTGTAGTTGGTTCAGTTCCTACCGGCATGAGCTTCAACGTGAACACCGGTGTTATCTCAGGTACTCCAAATACACCTGGCAGATACGAATTCACAGTCAAAGTAACTGATGCTAATGGCTTGTTCTCAACAAAGCTTGAATCGATTGTTGTTGCAGCACCACCGGTTATCACAACCAGTCCTTTGACCTACAAGATCTATAAGGATGAAGCAACCTCAATCCCTAGCACTGCTAACCAAGGAACAGGTTCAATTCCTTCAACGGGTGCTTGGAGTGCTACAGGTCTACCTGCTGGATTGACTATCAATGCAGACACTGGAGCTATCACTGGATCAGCTACAACTAATGGAACTTTCTCAGTAACCGAAAAGGTTACTGACGTAAACACTCTCTTCGATGAAGAAGTGCTGACCATCAAGGTTGTAACTAGACCGCTTATCACTACCCCTGCTTTGTCATCCCTTGAGGCTAATAAGGCAATTACGCCAATTACTCAGACAAGAACTGCAGGTAGTGCTGCAATTCCTTCAACTGGTGCGTGGAGCATTGCTTCTGGACCTCTTCCTGCTGGTTTGTCTTTCAACCCGGACACAGGAACCATCACAGGAACTCCTACTGCTATTGGTACATTCCAAATAGCTGTGAAGCTAACCGATGCTGATGGTGAAGTATCACAGCAGCTTCAAACAATCAGAGTGAACAACCCTCCTGTTATCACTACTTCTCCACTGACATACAAGTTGTATAAGGATGAAGCAAACAACATTCCAAGTACTGCTACCGCTGGAACTGGCGCCATTCCTGCAACAGGCGCATGGACTGCTACTGGTCTACCTGCAGGTCTAAGCATCAACCCAAACACAGGTGCTATCTCTGGTACTCCTACTGTTACTGGAACATTTGTTGTCACTCAGAAGGTAACGGATGTCAACGAGCTATTCGATGTGGAAGATCTAACAATCAAGATTGTTGCTAAGCCAATCATCACCACCCCAGCTCTACCTGGCTTTGAGATCAACAAGGTAATCACGCCTGTTGCTCAGACCAAGAATGTTGGAAGTGCAACCCTGCCGGTTACTGGAGCTTGGTCAATAGTTGCAGGAACATTGCCTGATGGTCTTAGCCTCAACCCAGACACAGGTGCAATTACTGGAACACCAACCCAATCAGGTACTTTCCCAATCACTGTGAAACTGATCGACGTTGATGGCGAGTATTCACAACAGGTTCAAACCATTAGAGTGAGCACTCCTCCAGTTATCACAACCACACCACTGACTCACAAGCTTTATGTTGGGGTTAGCGCTAACTTGCCTAGCTCAGCAACTCCAGGATCTGGAGCATTGCAATCAAATGGTTGGAGCGCAACTGGTCTACCAAACGGCATGAGCATTGATCCAGCAACTGGAGCGATCTCTGGAACACCTAGCCTTGCTGGTAACTTCACAGTTACCCAGAAGGTCACAGATGTAAACAACCTCTTTGACACTGAAACAATCACCATCAAAGTTGTTGCTAAACCTCAGATCACTACCGCTCTTCCTCTAACCAGATTGGTAATTGGAGTAGTTGCTACACCTATTGCTCAGACTAAGACTGCGGGTAGCGCTGCCATCCCAGGTACTGGTGCTTGGAGCATTATTGCTGGATCTCTTCCTGCTGGTTTGAGTATGAACCCAGACACAGGTGCTATTTCTGGAACTCCTACCGCATCTGGTGTATTCCCTATTACTGTGAAGCTAATAGACGCTGATGGTGAATTTGGTACTAAAGAAGAAACCATCACTGTGATTACACCTCCTGTAATCACAACCACACCACTAGCTAGATCACTCAACATCAACGTTGTAGGAAGCATCACAAACACCGCAACAATCGGTAGCGCAGAAATCTCACCATTCAGTGGTTGGACTGCGACCGGCTTGCCAGTTGGTCTAAACATCAACGGCATTACTGGTGTAATTTCAGGTACTCCTACAACTCTGGGAACTTATCCAGTAACAGTAAGAGCAACGGATCTAAATGGTCTATACGATGAAGAAGTTCTAACTATCAACATCGTCAATGGCCCTCAAATCACCACAACACCTACTGGTTACAAGTTCGGTGTTGGTAACGATCTGAACTTCATGTCGGATGATATCAAGGCTCAACCTTGGCCAATCAGCAAGTCAAGAATCATCATTAACACAGCCACTGCTGGTTCTTTCCCAATCAAGGCAACCGGTGGTTGGAGCGCAACTGGATTGCCTGAAGGCCTTGTTTTGAACCCTGATAACGGCAAGATCACTGGAGCTGCTAAAACCGTTGGCGAGTATCCAGTCAACATGACTGTTACAGACACTGCCGGTAACACTAGTAGCAAGGTATTGAACATCAGCATCGTTCAAGGCCCAAAGAACACAACTGCGCGTGTCTGGACATATGAGCTAGATATCAAGAAGAAGATCGGTCTTATTCCAGTTGAAATCGTTCAGACTTACACTTTGGGAAGTGCACCACTAAGCGATCGTGGTGTCTATCCATTCCTGGTTCAGGGCGAATTGCCTTTGCCAGTTGCCTCTGTCAATCCTGCAATTGGTGGAATCGACGTTGTTAAGCAGCTGTTCCAGACTCCAGGAAAAGAAAAGTACGGTGCCTACACCTTGAAGACATTGATTGTTGATAAGAACGGTGCATATGACCTTGCTACTTTCACAATCAATTTGGTGAAGCCAGGTTCAAATATCACTTCTCTTCCATTACCAGTTGGTATTACAGATGGAATGCAGATGACTGACAGTTTGTATCCACTAGCTGGAACTAGCTCGGCTAAGTTGCCTGTTACCTATACATCTTTAACACCAAAGGTTTGTACTGTTGATTCAGCAAAGAAGACCTTGAAGATGCTAAATGAAGGTACTTGTACCATCAAGGCTTCAAGTGGAACTGGAGCTAAGTTATCTGATGCAACTCAAAGTTTCTCAATTACTAAGTTGCCTCAAACAACCAGCATTGTCACTCCTGGAACACCAATTCCTGGTGGTCTATTGACTGCACCAATGCCAACTGATGATCCAGCTGGATTCAAGTTGCATGCTGCAGTTACCTCGGGTCTTCCACCTGTCTATGAGTCCCTTGATCCAAACGTGTGTTCAGTTGATGCCAATGGAATCGTTACCTGGGATGCTGATCTGACTGTGCTTCCTAGAGTTGAATCCGACTTCTCTTGTAGAGTCAAGGTCTCTCACCCTGGTGACACAACTTACTCAGCTGCTGCACCACAGACAATCACTTTGGTAGCAACCCACGTTGAGCCACCAGCTCCTGAAGGTGGCATTGCTAAGGAACCTACCCAGAATGCAAGCTTGCCTGCCAAGGGTGGAACAACTCCAATGATTGGTGGTAACTCATTCAAGGTTGCTGTTGATACCGGTAAGAAGACAGTTACAGTCCAGCCAGTATCTAAGGGACGTTGGATTGGTCCTATCTATGCAGACATCAAGATTGCCTACACACCTAAGGGGTCAACAACCCAAGAAGTTCAGTTGTGTAAGAGAAACTACTTCGGTATCGCTGTTTATGATGAAAAGAAAGCAATGATCACACCTGAACTAGGTGGCGACCCACTAGTAGTTCCAGAGAATGCTAAGTACAAGAAGTCTGTTGATGCTTTGATCAAGAAGTATCAAGCTATGACCCAAAAGTACTCAACAACCAAGGTTGTTAAGGGCAAGAAGGTCGTAACCCCTGGTTACCTTGACTGGAAGCCACTGGTTGGTCAAGCAACTTGTGTGCTGGACTCTAAGGCCTATGCTGCTTGGAAGTCTGGTGTTCAGATTGAAGCTACCGCTACTGTCACTCGTGACCGTAGATGGCCTACTACCTACACCAAGTACAAGTCATACGACTGGAAGAAGAAGAGTAACAACGGAATCATCTATCCAACAGTTGTTGAATGGGTAATCAAGATTGGCTAACAGCTAATTAAGAAGAGGGAGTGATTATTCACTCCCTCTTCTTGTTTAAGTAGTTAGGGAATAGTTTTGCTGGTTGCTTTGACCCAGCTAATTACAGCATCGGCAAATACTCCAGGTTGCTCTTCTTGAGGAAGGTGACCACTTTTATCAACTACAACTAGTTTGTTGTTTTTGATTAGAGTGGCTAGTTTCTCTGTGTCAGCAGTTGGCACCACAACATCGTATTTACCAGTAATTAGAAGAGTTGGCTGAGTTATAGAAGTTAGATTCTCAGCAAGCTTGCTTTCCCTAGGTGCAGTTGAAAACTCCCAGAACGCCTTTTCCCAGCCTTTGATTTTCAGAGGCTTGAAATAACCCTCAGAAACTTCATCAGTTAGTTGAGCCTTGTCGTAGTAGCTTCGCTCTAGAAGATCCTTGCCGCTTGAGGCTACTCCCCTGACTAGGAATGGGCCTAGACGATCTACCTGCGGGATTACTTTCAAAGTACTTATCCAAGAGCTACCGGTACCGGTGGTAAGGATTGCTGGGTCAACCAAGATCAAGCGTTGAACTTTATCCGGATTCAATCTGCCGTATTCAGCGGCTATCTGACCACCTGCAGAATGTCCTCCCAGGATAATCTCTTGTCCTTTTCCGAACTTTTCAATCAATGCTGAAATTAGTTCAAAGTTACCTTCAAAGCCATAAGGGTTTGCTCCAGTCCAACTGGTTGGACGTTCTGTATAGCCAAAGGCAGGTCTATCATAGGCAAGCACATCGCCCTGAGTGCTAAGTGACTTCATAACAAATCGCCAGGAGTGTGTGCTAGCTCCAAAGCCATGCAGAAGTATAAATAGTGGGACATCGGCTTTACTGGAGCCTGAATACTCTTCAGTTGCGATGTGAACTTGAATTCCATTGACTTCTGCAAACTCTTCCCCATTGCCTGCAGCTTCAACATTAGTGAGTGTTCCACTTGATTCAAATGGAATCACCATTGGCACAATTAGGAACGCAGCAATACCAAGTAGTAGTGCTCGAGTCATGAATCTTCTGAAAGCGCGCATGAGCCCTAGTTTATGGTTTGGTCAGTTGAATACCTATAACCTATGCAGAACAAGAGTTTCTACTTCTTAGGGTTATTAGGCTTCTTGGTTGCGTAGGCAAAGATAGCAAGACCTGTTACCAGCGCTCCTGCTCCTAAACCGTAGGAAACAACTTCACCTGCTCTATCGGTGTCAACAAAAACACCAACAAAGATCACAGCGATAATCGCAACGACAACTCCAATTAGCTTGGACTTTAGATCATCTAGGTCTTTGACCTCAAGCCAAACAGGTACCTCTAAATCTGTATCAACAAATAGTTCATATAGGCCATAACCGATAACCAGCAGTACTGTTCCTAGCAGAATTGCATCAACCGCAGTCAGTACTTCGACGATAGCTACCTTCATATAAGACTTACCGGTAACACTATCTACAACAGCCTTGATCATCTCGATTGAGCCTTGACCCATGAGGACCAATGCTCCGATGATTGAAGCAACCGCTGGAACAAAGACTACGTAACGAGTAAGACCTAGTATTTTTCTCATGTTTCTTAGTCTATTCTCGGTATCTGGCTTACTGAGGAATGGGCTTTGAGCCGTTTCCTTGAATTTATGGACTGGAAAGGTCTAGTACTAAGGTTCATTTAGCTTTTGGGGGAACGTATTTAAAGAATCTTGCCAACTTGGGGCTGAAAATAGGCAAAGATTAGTAAATGATGAAAATTGGTGTAATAAAAGAGCAGCCTGGGGAGACTCGTGTATCGGCCACCCCGACCACAGTAAAGGCAATCGTGGATCTTGGCTACCAGGTCATAGTTGAGTCCGAAGCGGGAAATCTATCAACCTTTCCAGACTCTGCTTATGTGCAGGCTGGAGCAACCATTGGGTCAACTAAGGAAGCTTGGGCCAGTCAGGTTGTTCTGAAAGTTGCAGCGCCAACTGATCAAGAAATTACTCAGCTAAGCGATAACGCAATCATCGTCAGCTTGATGACTCCTTCTCTTCGCCCTGAGTTACTTGAATCACTTGCTACCAGAGGTATCACTGCTCTTGCTTTGGATGCTGTTCCTAGAATCTCTAGAGCACAATCCATGGACGTACTTAGCTCAATGGCTAACATCGCCGGTTACCGCGCTGTTATTGAAGCAGCACACGAATTCGGTCGCTTCTTCACCGGTCAGGTAACTGCTGCTGGAAAAGTTCCGCCAGCTAAGGTTCTAGTTGCAGGTGCTGGTGTTGCAGGACTTGCAGCTATTGGAGCTGCATCAAGCCTTGGATCTATCGTTAGGGCAACAGACCCGAGACCTGAGGTAGCAGACCAAGTTAAATCAATTGGTGGAACATACCTTGCAGTTGAGGTTGCCGAGAAGATGGAATCTTCTGATGGTTATGCCAAAGCAACTTCTGAAGATTATGACAAGCGTGCAGCAGAGATTTACTCTGAGCAAGCCGCTGATGTTGACATCATTATTACTACCGCTTTGATTCCAGGTAGACCTGCTCCAAAACTAATCACAGCAAAAGACGTAGCTAGCATGAAATCTGGCAGCGTAATTGTTGATATGGCTGCAGCCCAAGGTGGAAACGTTGAAGGGTCAGTAGCGGGCCAAAAGGTTGTCACCAGCAATGGTGTAACAATCATTGGATACACCGACCTACCTGGTCGACTTCCTGCCCAAGCCTCACAGCTTTTCGGTACCAACCTAGTAAATCTCTTGAAGTTAGTAACTCCAGAGAAAAACGGTGAACTCACTCTTGATTTTGAAGACATTGTTCAAAGATCAGTAACAGTGGTCAAAGACGGTTCAATCACCTGGCCACCACCACCTGTTCAAGTTTCAGCAGCCCCGCCTGCTGCCAAGGCTGCAGCGCCTGTAGTCAAAGAGCAGAAGACCATGTCAGCTAAGCGTCGTGGTGGTCTCTATGCCGCAGGTATCACAGCGTTGTTCTTGATCTGTGCTTTTGCACCAGCACCACTACCCCAGCACTTCCTAGTGCTTACTCTTTCAGTTGTCATTGGTTTCTATGTGATTGGCAAGGTTCACCATGCCTTACACACACCTCTTATGAGCGTGACTAATGCCATCTCAGGAATCATCGTGGTTGGTGCTTTGCTTCAGCTGACCACCCCTAACCTAGTTGTTCAAATCCTGGCTGGTGTTGCAGTTACCTTGGCTAGCATCAACATCTTTGGTGGTTTTGCTGTAACAAGACGAATGCTCAACATGTTCTCGAAGGGAGGCAAATAAATGGAATCCCTTCTAACTATTGCCCCAATGCTAGCTACGGCTGCATACATAGTTTCATCACTGCTGTTTATCCTTTCCCTTGCAGGTCTTAGCAAGCACGAGAGTGCTAAGGGTGGAATTGTTTACGGTGTATCCGGTATGGCTCTTGCACTAGTAGCTACAACTTTCCTAGCTCTAACTACCGGCTGGAATGATCCTGCTGCTCAACTTGGTTTGATTCTTTTGGTTGTTGGACTAATCATTGGTGCAGCTATTGGCCTATGGCGAGCACGTGTTGTAGAGATGACAGGCATGCCTGAGTTGATTGCAATCCTGCACAGCTTCGTGGGTGTTGCTGCTGTTCTAATTGGTTGGAACGGTGCTCTCTTTGACACTGGAACTCCAGAGAGCTTCAAAGGTATTCACCATGCAGAAATCTTTATTGGTGTTTTCATCGGTGCCGTTACCTTCACCGGTTCGATTGTTGCCAACCTAAAGCTCTCAGCAAAGATTTCATCTAAGCCACTTATGCTACCTGGCAAGAACTTGCTAAACGTTGGAGCATTAGTTGGATTTGTTGGACTTACAGTTTGGTATGTAATCACACCAGATATCAGCTTGCTTATTGCTGTCACAGTGCTAGCACTTGCACTTGGTTGGCACCTAGTTGCATCTATCGGTGGTGGAGACATGCCGGTAGTAGTTTCCATGCTCAACAGCTACTCAGGTTGGGCAGCAGCAGCAGCTGGATTCTTACTAAATAATGACCTGCTGATTGTCACCGGTGCCCTAGTTGGATCTTCTGGTGCTTACCTTTCATACATTATGTGTAAGGCGATGAACCGATCCTTTATCTCTGTTATTGCTGGAGGCTTCGGTATCGCAGCCCCTAGTGCTGCCGATGAAGAAACTGGTGAACACCGTGAAACAGATGCGGCATCGGTTGCTGAACTGCTTAGAAACGCTACCTCTGTTGTGATCACCCCTGGCTACGGTATGGCTGTTGCTCAAGCTCAGTATCCGGTTGCAGATCTTGCAGCAAGACTTAGAGAAAAGGGTGTGAATGTCAGATTTGGTATTCACCCGGTTGCTGGAAGACTTCCAGGACACATGAACGTGCTTCTTGCTGAAGCTAAGGTTCCTTACGACATCGTTGATGAGATGGATGAGATCAACGATGACTTTGCAACTACTTCAGTAGTTCTAGTTATCGGAGCTAACGACACTGTGAACCCAGCAGCAGCTGAAGATCCAAGCAGTCCGATTGCCGGAATGCCAGTGCTTAGAGTTTGGGAAGCAGAAAACGTTATTGTCTTCAAGCGCTCAATGGCATCAGGCTACGCAGGTGTGCAGAACCCACTGTTCTTTAGGGAAAATGCCGCAATGCTCTTCGGTGATGCTAAGCAAAAAGTCGAAGACATTCTGCGAGCACTATAAAAACAGCCTAGGCAATGTAGCTCATGACCCCCATAGGCACCGACCTACATTACGCTGGGTAGCATGACTTACGCAATCGAATACCTAAAGTCCAAGAAACTTTTGGTTGTGTTACTGGCAGCGTTAGTTAGTTTTCAGCTTCCAATAACTTGGCTTGTTTGTTCCTACTTTTTTCCTGGCTACAACAGCATCGCGCAGTCACTTAGTGAACTGTGCGCTGATGATTCTCCAGTGAAATGGGTGGTTAGAAGTTCACTAATATTTCAAGCGGCCTTGATCAGCGTGCTGTCGCTCACATTGGCCTCTACTGCTCGCACTGGAAAGATTCTGCTTAGACTTGCAGCGCTATTCATGGTTTTGGCAGCGCTTGTACCCTCGCCATCACAAACTGATTATTCCCTTGCTCATCGTGTGGCCTCATTTTTAGCTTTCGCATTCGGTTGCCTCTGGCCAGCATTTGCAACTGGTAAAGGTGAAAAGGGCACAGTTTCCAGAAAAACTGGAATTCTAGTTTCGCTGAGTTTTCTAGCCTTCACCCTAATTGGTTGGTCATTCTGGGCTTTTGCCACCCAAACCTATTTTGGAATTCTGCAACGGATAAACATTCTGGGCCAATCGCTGTTCATTGGTTGGTATTGGTGGAGAAGTTTCAGAAAGCAGGATTAGCCTCTGGCGCATAGCCCAGAAAGGCTCTTGTGTGGCTAAGGTCATAGGTGCGATCGTAGGCAAGTTGCGAAATCGTGTATCTTGACCGCTTAGGCTCTCGGCCTCCTAAAGCAAGCAATTCTCCGAATAGTCCAGCAGCCATGGCAATAGGTAATGGAACTGAGCTTATTCTTACCGAATCTGGCAAAAGCGAGGACTTAATAGCATCCGCTATAGAAGTTGCCTTGCCATCAGAAACGTTTAGCGTGATGTTTCCAGACCAACCTTTTTCAAATTTATCTATAGATAACTCCACTGCCTGACTAAAGTTCATCAAAGAAGTAAATTCGTGCATTGCTCTGCC
>JAPLAJ010000158.1 GCA_026393335.1 Rhodoluna sp.
TATGACATGGCTCTACCTAGATTGGTGGCATGCCACTGCGGAGATATCCAGCCGATCCACTGCAAATACAAAGGCATTGAAGTTATCGGGTAGAAAGTTCCAGAGAACATAAACATCGGGGTGACAATAAATCTGCCGACCAAAGCAAAGACTCCATCGTCTTCTTTAATGGTTCCAGCAAACCCAAGCATGATCGCTGCAAAGCCAAGGCCTGCAGTACTTGAAACTAGAACAAGAATAGGCAGTGTCGCCCAGGTGACAGCACCGAATGCCATTAGACATAATCCATAGAGGAATACCTGCAAAACAGCTCTTGCCATAGCTGCAAGCAAGATTCCATTGACTATCTGCTTACCTGTGATAGCAGTTGCGTTCATGGAGAAAAATGTTTTGTCCCAGTTGAACCCTTGCAATGTGGGCCAAGTTACCTCATCCATAGCTCCCTGGATACCTGCAGTAGCCAATAGTGCTGGTGCTAGGAAGGTTAGGTAACTAACCCCATCAATGGCATTTGGTCCTAGCGAAGAATCAACAAGAGATCCAACTCCAATACCAATTGATAGTAAATACAGGGTTGGGTTTCCCAAACCAAAAGCAATAATCGACTTCCACCACTTCATCATGTTCAATAAGCGGTTCTCAGCAATATATAGCGCTCCACGCTTCATGCTGACTTTAGGGTCAACGAGCGTTGCCGCTCCAGTCCAAGTCATCTTTACTTTAGATTCAACATCCATAGCCATTAGTCGACCAAGGTCCTACCGGTCAAACGAAGGAACACATCTTCCAAAGAAGATCTTCTAACCAGTGAGGTTACAGGGTGAAGACCTTTCTTTATGATTTGCTCTAGACACTTCTCACCGTCTTCCGCATAGACAAGAATTCGGTCAGGAAGGATTTCTAATCTTTCACCAATACCCTCAAGTTCTTTGGCTACCTGAGCATTGTTATCGCTACCAAATCGAACTTCAAGAACTTCCTTTGAGGAGTAGTTCTTGATTAGTTCTGCAGGAGAGCCCTCAGCCATAATCTTGCCCTTGTCCATAACCATAATTCGGTCACAGAGTTGTTCAGCTTCATCCATGTAGTGGGTAGTGATAACTAGAGTCACACCTTGTTCTTTTAGTCTGAACAATCTGTCCCAAAGAATATGTCTTGCCTGTGGATCTAGACCTGTGGTTGGTTCATCCAACATCAAAATCTCTGGTTCATTAACTAGACCCCTAGCGATAGTTAGTCTTCGCTTCATACCACCGGAGAGTTCTTCAGTCTTGCTGTTTCTCTTGTCAGCAAGCTGAGCAAAATCTAGAAGTTCTTCAATTTTTACTTTCAACCACTTACGGCTAAGGCCGAAGTAGCGACCATAGATCATCAGGTTTTCCCAGACCTTGAGTTCACGGTCTAAGTTATCTTGCTGAGGGACTACTCCTAGGTGAGCTCTGATCTCAGGACCCTGGTCGTTAGGGTCTTTACCAAGAATTAGCAGTTCACCACCGCTGCGCTGGCTGGTAGCAGCAATCATCTTCATAGTTGTTGATTTACCGGCACCGTTAGGCCCTAGTAATCCAAATGACTCTCCCCTGGTGACTGTGAAATCAATTCCATCAACAGCTTTGAAATCCCCATAAACCTTGGTTAGCCCCTTAGCAATGATCATTGCCTCTGGAGCGTTGCTATCTTTAGCCAAAATAACTGTCTTTCTTCTTTGAAATAATCTGATGTTCAACCTTTCAAGTCTAATCATTGAGGGTGATATCCTTGAGAACATGAGCCCTGCCCTAAGCGACAAGGTACGCCCAGGTAACCGCAGGGTGACCGGTAAAGAGCAGTTCTATACCCCCGCTGAACTTGCTTTGAGCCTAACCAAGCAGATTAGCCCTCTGGTTGGAGGGTTTGAGAACAGGCTAGTTATTGAACCTGCTGGAGGAACCGGCGCATTCATAAAGGCAGCCAAACTCCAAGGTGCAAGCAAAGTAATAAGTTTCGACATAGAGCCTAAAGCTGATGGAGTTTTGTTAGCTGACTTCTTAGTTGCTGATCTCAGCGGAATATCTGGGGCTATCACCATTTCTAATCCTCCATTTGGTAGAAACAATTCACTGAGTATTCCCTTCTTCAATAAAGCCGCTAAGCACAGTGACTTTATAGCTTTTATAGTGCCGAGGAGTTGGCGCAAGTGGTCTGTGATGAACAGATTGGATATCAACTTTCATTTAATTCA
>JAPLAJ010000171.1 GCA_026393335.1 Rhodoluna sp.
CAAGCAGCATTTGGTGGCAGAGCACACCCAACTGTTTTGGCAACGGCAGCTCTTTTAGGCATCAAGGATGTTTATACGATTGGTGGGCCTGCTGCGGTAATTGCATTTGCATACGGTGTGCCAGAGATCGGACTTGATCCGGTTCAACTTGTAACTGGGCCAGGCAATGTCTATGTGGCTGCTGCTAAGCGCTTGCTAAGGGGAGTGATTGCGATTGATTCTGAAGCCGGCCCTACCGAGATCATGATTATTGCTGACAACTCAGCCAATGCTGGATATTTAGCTGCCGATCTAATCTCACAGGCAGAGCACGACGAGCAAGCATCAGCAATATTGGTCACCGACTCGCTTGAACTAATTGAGAAAGTGAAACTGGAAATTGAAGTACAGGTTGCCACTTCAACCAATAAATCCAGAATCTTAGAAGCCTTGGCAGGCCAACAGAGCGCTCTAGTGCTTGTTTCCAGCCTTGCTGATGCCGTTGCAGTGGCCAACAACTACGCCACTGAACACCTTTCGATCCAAACCAGCCAAAACTCTGCACTTGTGCAGGATATCTCTAATGCCGGAGCGGTGTTCTTGGGCAGTTATTCGCCTGTTTCACTAGGTGATTACCTGGCTGGATCTAATCACGTCCTTCCTACTGGTGGGCAAGCTAAGTTCGGCTCAGGATTAGGCGTACACACGTTTCTAAGGGCCCAGCAGGTCATCGAATACACCGAATCAGCCTTGTCAGAGGTGGCAAATAATGTGGTCTCTATCGCCAATTCAGAGGGTTTAGAGGCCCATGGTGAAGCGATAAAAATTCGCTTTCAATAGTCAAGATTCGAACTCTTTAAGGTAACGAAAAGATTAAATCTTTGGTTGAAGGTTAGGGTTTTCAACTCAATTTCCTTGATTTTATTGGCAACACGCCGAGAATCTCAAATACTCGCTTCAAGGTTGCCTAAACCACAAGATATAGGGACGGAGAAGTGAAATATCACCACATCTTGTGTGTATAGTTGATTTCTCTAACGTGAATTTTCCGTGAATTAACCCGAAAGGAGCCCTTATGCACTGCCCATTTTGCCGTTTTGAGGACTCCAGGGTCATGGATTCAAGGACATCCGATGATGGCAGCTCAATTCGCCGTCGTAGACAGTGTCCTGAGTGCGGATCTCGCTTTTCGACCACTGAAACATCAAGTCTTTCGGTGGTAAAACGCGGGGGAACAACTGAGCCATTTAGCCGCGACAAAATCGCAAATGGAGTCAGAAAAGCTTGCCAAGGTCGTCCTGTAAGTGAGGCAGATCTAGCGATGCTAGCTCAAACAGTTGAAGAAACAATTCGTGCAACTGGAGCAGCACAAATAGAGGCTCAAGAGGTCGGCTTAGCCATTCTCGGTCCGCTTCGAACCCTCGATGAGGTGGCTTTCATGAGATACGCCAGCGTCTATCAGGGTTGGGAAACACTAGAAGATTTCGAAGCAGCAATAGCTGTGCTCAAAGTTGAGCGCGAAAACCAGGTTTCGCAGACGACATAGTCGAATGCGATGACAAAACATAAAAACTAAAAAACATAAATAGAAAGGCAACACAAATGACCGATACATCGGCTTTCACCGACGCCGGTGCGGCGCAGGGGAGAAAAGGGCTCAAGATTGAGCGTATTTACACCACCGAAGGCGTTCACCCTTACGACCAGGTCAACTGGGAGTTCCGCGACGTAGTTCAAACCAACTGGAAGACTGGCGAGACCATCTTCGAACAACGCGGAGCTGAGTTCCCTGAGTTCTGGAGCTTGAACGCTTCAACAATTGTTACCACTAAGTATTTCCGTGGTGCACTTGGAACTGCTGCTCGCGAGTTCAGCCTTCGTCAGCTGATCAACCGTGTTGTCTTGACTTACACCCAGGGTGGCCGTGACCACGGTTATTTCGCAACAGAAGAAGATGCAACCATCTTCGAGCACGAACTTACATTCATGCTTCTAAACCAGGTGTTCGCATTCAACTCACCAGTATGGTTCAACGTTGGAACATCAAGCCCACAGCAGGTTTCAGCATGTTTCATCTTGTCGGTAGATGACTCAATGGAATCAATTCTTAACTGGTACCGCGAAGAAGGAATGATCTTCAAGGGTGGATCAGGTGCTGGTCTAAACCTTTCACGTATTCGTTCTTCAAAAGAACTACTACGTTCATCAGGTGGTTCTGCTTCAGGTCCAGTTTCATTCATGCGTGGAGCTGATGCATCTGCAGGAACAATCAAGTCTGGTGGCGCAACCCGTCGTGCAGCAAAGATGGTTGTTCTAGATGTTGATCACCCAGACATCGAAGAATTCGTAGAGACTAAGTCTCGCGAAGAGGACAAGATTCGCGTACTACGCGATGCAGGTTACGACATGGAGCTAGGTGGCAAGGACATCAACTCTGTTCAGTACCAGAACGCAAACAACTCAGTTCGTGTGAACGAAGAGTTCATGAGCGCTGTTGAGCGTGGCACAAACTTCGGTCTTCGTGCTCGCACAAACGGCGAAGTTATCGAAGAAGTAGATGCTCGCGAGCTATGGGACAAGATTGCCTATGCTGCATGGGCTTGTGCGGACCCAGGTATCCAGTACGACGACATCATCAACGACTGGCACACCACTCCAGAATCAGGTCGCATCACAGCGTCTAACCCTTGTTCTGAGTACATGCACTTGGACAACTCATCATGTAACCTAGCGAGCTTGAACCTCTTGAAGTTCTTGAACCCAGACGGTTCATTCGACAGCGAGAAGTTCACTAAGGCTTCAGAGTTGATCATCACTGCAATGGATATCTCAATCTGTTTCGCTGATTTCCCAACCGAGAAGATTGGTGAGACTACACGTGCTTACCGTCAGCTAGGTATTGGTTACGCAAACCTTGGCGCATTGCTTATGGCAATCGGCCTACCTTACGACAGCACCGAAGGACAGGCACTAGCAGCAGCTATCACATCATTGATGTCAGCAGCTTCTTACCGTCGTTCAGCCGAACTTGCTGGTGTTGTTGGCCCATACGATGGCTACGCACACAACAAGGCAGGCCACGACCGCATCATGCGCAAGCACGAGGCAGCTAACGCTAACCTGCGTTCAATCTCAGAGGTTGACCGTTCAGTTCTAGAAGCAGCTACTCGTCAGTGGGCACTAAACACTTCAATCGGTGCATCTAACGGATGGCGTAACTCACAGGCATCATTGCTTGCTCCTACCGGAACAATCGGTTTCATGATGGACTGTGACACCACAGGTATCGAACCAGACTTCTCTTTGGTGAAATACAAGAAGCTATCAACCGGAGGTTCAATGCAGATTGTTAACCAGACAATTCCATTCGCATTGCACAGACTTGGTTACTCACAAGAGACCATCGAAGCAATCATCGATCACATCAGCACCAACGGACACGTTGTTGACGCACCTGGCCTAAAGTCAGAGCACTACGCGATCTTCGACACCGCTGTTGGTATTCGTGCGATTGACCCAATGGGACACGTGAGAATGATGGCTGCAGTTCAGCCATTCTTATCAGGTGCGATCTCAAAGACTGTAAACATGCCAGAGACTGCAACCATCGAAGAAGTCAAGGAAATTTATTTCCAGGGCTGGAAGATGGGTCTAAAGGCTCTAGCGATTTACCGCGACAACTGTAAGGTTGGTCAGCCACTTAGCGATGCTAAGGCAAAGGTTGAAGAGAAGGCAGCTCCAGCAGCTGAAAGCTCATCACCGCTGTCTCACCCAGTTCGCAAGCGTCTACCTAAGTCACGTCCATCTTCAACCACCTCATTCACTGTTGGTGGAGCAGAAGGTTACATGACTGCAGGAACATACCCAGATGGTGTTCTAGGTGAAGTATTCCTAAAACTAGGTAAGCAGGGTTCAACTCTTGCTGGTGTTATGGATGCATTCTCAATCGCAGTTTCAATTGGTCTCCAGTACGGTGTGCCACTAGAGACTTACGTACAGAAGTTCACTAACGTTTCATTCGAACCAGCTGGTTTGACTGATGACAAGGACATCCGTATGGCTAAGTCATTGATGGACTACATCTTCCGTCGTCTAGCAATTGACTACCTGCCAACTGAGACTCGTCAGGCACTAGGTATCAACACTGCATCAGAGCGATCAGCTTCTCTTGATGCAGCCGGTACTTACCCAGCAATCGCTGAGTTGCCTACCGATGCAGCAGTTGTTGCAGCTCCAGTAGTAATCGAGC
>JAPLAJ010000042.1 GCA_026393335.1 Rhodoluna sp.
ACCGCTAAGCGATCGACAGCCTTTAACTAGCTATAAGTTTTTAACTTTTAGTTTGCGTTTACGTAGTCCTGAAGCAACTGACTAAAGCAAGATAGGTTTTCCTTGATTTCTGGAAGACGCTCATCTAGGTACGCAAGAGACATATCTTGATAGATATCTGCAAGCTCAAAGTCATCGTTGTAAAGCTTGATCTTCTCAGCGTTCTCTTCACACCATCCGGCAAGCTCTGGTTTCACCAAAGTCAAAGTGTAATCACTTGAAGACTTGCCATCAGAACCTTTAACAGTGATTGTCAAAGTGTTGTTACCAGGCTTGAAGTCAGTGTTTCCAATAACAGAAACTTCAGCATTAGGGTCAACTGGTGTGGCCTGAACGGTTAGTTCGATAGTTCCGGTTGGAAGCTCATAGGTATCGCCAGGAGCTACGTCGGTGAAAGTGGTTCCGTCACCAACTCTGATTCCTGCAAGGGCGGTTGAGGTGTTTGCGGTAACGTTTGTGAAAACTACGAACATTGCAAGAACACCGGCAAGGGCCATTATGCCCGGGAAAACAAACTTCTTCACTTTAGGTCCATTCTGAGGTTCTGATTACTTGGAAAACGCTCTAGGTAATAGTTTCTCACGAAATTCTAGGGTCTGGGCTGTTTTGTGGGTGTTGGTGTTGGTCTTTGCCACCAATTCGGCCTAGTTACAGGGGTCGGAGCGATGGTTGGCTGGGGATTTGGGGTCCTTGTGACCGTTGGTTTCGGGGTTGGGTACCTAGTCGGATACTGGGTAGGTGCAGGGGAATTACTAGGTTGAGGCTTGTAAATCACAGTCACTGTGGGCACCGGCTTTGGGTTTGAAATTGTCACATTGGTGACCATATAGAAAGTGGCTGTGCATTCAAATGTCTTGTCGGAACTTGAATTGCCCATGCTTCTGGCTCTAAAGGACGCATCGGTGCGATTACTGGTGTAGATGTCTTGAGCCGATCCACATCCGCTATCGTTAGCCGAATATCCACTGCTGAGGTAGGTCAGAGTGACCCGTTTGAGCTCCAGGGGGCTTGAAGCGTTAGCTGAAGCCCCTAGTGAGATGGTGGCCGAAGAGACCATGGCGATAACGCCACAGATAAACATCGGTAAAGCAAGTCGTTCGATCATACTTTTCTTAGCCATTTTGTCTCCAATTGGGATAGTTGCTACCTTCAACACTATCCACTACTTAGGACATCTAGCTAGGCAAGCATCTGGGTGGCTGCTAATTCCTTATATAGGGGAGTAGAGCGCAGAAGCTGCTTATGAGTACCAGCGCCAATAACCTTGCCACCATCAATAACAATGATCTGATCGCTATCGACAACAGTTGATAAACGGTGGGCGATAACAATCATGGTTCGATTCTTAGCCACAGCATCGATGGCCTCACGCATACGCTGCTCATTTAGTCCATCAAGGCTTGAAGTTGATTCATCAAGCAACATAATTGGCGGAGCACTGAGCAGAGTTCTAGCAATAGCTAGGCGCTGACGCTCACCACCGGAGAGCATGATGCCCTGTTCACCGACCCCTGCATCTAAGCCGCGCTTATCTCTTTTTAGAACAGTGGTTAGGTTTACTTCACTTAGAACTCGCTTGAGGTCTTTTTCTGTGGCATTAGGAGAACCAATGAGCAGGTTTTCTCTAATGCTTCCAGCAAGAACTGGAGCATCCTGTTCAACATAACCAATCTGCGCTCGAAGATCTGATCGAAGCATTGAGTGCACCGATTGACCATCAAGAAGTATTTCTCCTCCAGTTGGTTCATAGAATCTTTCCATCAAGCTGAAGATAGTTGACTTACCAGCACCTGATGGTCCGACGATGGCTACCCTTGAGCCGCGTTCAATCTTAAATGAAACACCTTTAAGTACTTCTTTCGGTTCACTCATGATCGGTTCAGCACCTTCAATAGGTTTGCCATTAGCGTCGAGAGCAACTTCGGCTCTTGCCGGGTAGCTGAACTTGATTTTTCTAAATTCAATTGCTGTTGAGTTAATGGCCTTGCGTTTAGATATCTGGGCTCTCTCGGCATCGGTATCTTCAAGAGGGACATCCAGGATTTCTTGAATTCGAGCAAGAGCACCAAGAGCTGACTGCACTGACGAGTAGGCACTAAAGAACTGTCCAACTGGTCTAATCATTAGAAACATTAGGAGGATGAAAGTAATTAGGTTTGCCACCTGAGTTTCACCAGTTGCAACTCGGTAACCACCAACTCCTAGAACAACTATGAATGCTCCGTTGGCAGCTAAGCCACCGATAGGTGTGACCCAAGAGTTAATCTTGGCAATCTTTACACCCTGTTCGAATGCTTCTTGAGCATCTTTTCTGATCTGATCTGATTCTCTGTCTTCGGCACGGGCTGCTCGGATTGTTCGAACTGCTGATAACGCTCTTTCAACAGAAGCTGACATACGACCAACTCGGTCCTGAGCCTTAGTAGTGGCCGCTCTGATTCTTCTTGATGTTATTCCGATTGCTGCTACTGCAACAGAAATCATAAGCAGCGTTAGAACAAGTAGTAGCCAGTCAATAAATGCCATAGCAATTACAGAACCTAAGAAGATTAGTGCTCCACCAGCTCCATCAACTAGACCCTGAGTTAGAGCTGCTCTTAGCAAGGTGGTATCTGAACCAACTCTAGAGACTAGGTCTCCGGTTCTTCTGAGGTCATACTCAGCAATTGGCAGTCTAAGTAACCTGGTGGCTAGCGAGGTTCTAGCTGAAAGAACGACGCCTTCTCCTGCTTTGGCTAGGACCAGATACATCGCACCTGATAGCACTGCGCTAAGTAATGTGATGACTAAAAGTCCAATAGCCAAGGCAAGGACATCTTTACCTTCCTGGACTGTGCTGATGATCTGCCCAACTACAAGCGGTTGAGCTAGGTTCACAGCAGCACCAATAATGCTAAAGACAACCGCTACTGTTAGCAGGCCTTTTTGTTGTTTCATATATGGCCAGAGTTGGCTGAACTTAGCCTTAGGTCCAGAATCTTTAGATCCTGAACCTTGAGTTCTTCTGCCTGTCATGCTCATTATTTACTCTTTCATTTCACTAAGGAGGGATCTCCCAGTATTTCTTCGTTAAGTAAGAATCTAATTTCTTGTAGAGACAAAGCTTCTGTATAAGCAGTATTGCGGTAGAACTTGCTAAAGTCCACTTTTCTAAGGGCAGGTAGCACCCTTTCATCATGGAGTTTTAGAAACATCACGGTGCTATTAGGGATCCGCTCAAACTCAGTTCTGACTAGACCGCAACTATAGCCAAAGACGGTTATGGCAACATCTGCTTCGATAGGGGTCACTTTTGAAATTAGGCCTAGGTCTTGGACCTTGACTATTTCTCTCTCAACATCTTTGCGCTGCCATAGTTGGAAGCAGGTTCGTAAGCTTGATTTCTGCCAAACCATTTCACCTAGGTCATCGACATAGTCAATGCTCAGATCCTGGTCATGAATTAAATGAAAGTTGATATCCAATCTGTTCATCACAGACCACTTGCGCCAACTCCTCGGCACTATAAAAGCTATAAAGTCACTGTGCTTAGCGGCTTTATTGAAGAAGGGAATACTCAGTGAATTGTTTCTACCAAAT